>DQVY01000152.1 GCA_015661535.1 Sulfurovum sp.
AATCTTACAAATATCGAAGATCTCATCTACAGACATACCACGTCTAAGTCCTTCAAAAACATACAGCATACGACTTTCATTTGGACGACGAATTTCACGTATAAGCGTTTCTTCTTCGCATTTGATTGGGTTGAACCCTACAAGTCCTGTTTCCAGTGAACAGAGTGCCTTCTGAAAAGATTCTTTAAAGGTCCTGCCAATGCTCATCACTTCACCTACAGACTTCATTGCTGTAGAGAGTGTTGAATTTGCCATTGGGAATTTTTCAAAGGTAAATCTTGGGAGTTTTGTGACAATGTAGTCAATGACAGGTTCAAATGATGCTGTCGTACCAGTAATGTCGTTGCTGATCTCATCTAGGGTAAATCCTACTGCAAGCAGGGTAGCTACTTTGGCAATAGGATACCCAGTAGCCTTAGAAGCAAGTGCAGAAGAACGGCTGACTCTCGGGTTCATTTCAATGATGATCATACGTCCTGTATCGGGATTAATAGAGAATTGCACATTTGATCCACCTGTGTCGACACCAACCTCACGTAAGATCTTAAAAGAGGCATCTCTCATGTTCTGATACTCTTTGTCTGTAAGCGTCAGTGCAGGGGCAATAGTGATACTGTCTCCTGTATGTACGCCCATAGGATCAAAGTTTTCAATAGAACAAACTATAATACAATTGTCTTCTCTGTCACGGATGACTTCCATCTCATACTCTTTCCAGCCAAGCAGAGACTCTTCAATAAGTATTTCAGAGATAGGAGAGGCTTCAAGTCCGCCTTTGACGATCTCTTTGTATTCATCCATATTGTAAGCGACACCTGAACCTCCACCAGCCATGGTAAATGAAGCACGGATGATCAGTGGGAAACCAATGTTCTTGGCAGCATCTAATGCTTCGTCCATATTGTAGGCATACTGGGAAATAGGCAAGTCCATACCAATTTTAAGCATCGCTTCTTTAAATTCCTGTCTGTCTTCGCCTTTTTTAATGGCAGCAGGGTTGGCACCTAAAAACTCGATACCGTCAAGCATACCTGCATCATGCATGTCCATAGCAACATTAAGTGCCGTTTGACCACCCATGGTCGGTAAAATAGCATCTACATTTTCCTGTTTGATGATCTTAGAGATGATCTCAGGAGTGATAGGTTCTATATATGTGCGATCTGCAAATTCAGGATCAGTCATAATGGTGGCCGGGTTTGAGTTAATAAGTACAACTCTATAGCCTAGTTCTTTTAGTGTCTTAGCTGCTTGTGTCCCAGAGTAGTCAAATTCACAAGCTTGACCAATAACAATTGGACCAGATCCGATAAGTAAAACAGTGTTGATGTCAGTACGTTTTGGCATGGAGATATACCCTTGATTTTTAGTTTAAGATTATAGCTTAGCTATGCACAGAGAGCCCTTAAAAAAGATGTTTTTCAAGGGAGGTTTTCCGTGTTTAAAAGAGGTCTAGTGCGCTGTTGTCAGGTTTGTGTTTTCTTGGTTTACGTTTTTTCTTTACAGGAGGCGGTGGGACCTCTGCAGTTTCATTTTTCTCTTCCGGTTCTATGACTTGCTCTTGCGTTTGGTCGATCCTTCTAGGGATACTTGAGATCATCGGCAGGCTGCTGTTCTCATCGTGTTGATAGAGTGTTGTATTATTTTCTTGACTCAGGTTTGTTTCTTGTGTTGCATTTGTTTCACCTACTGTTACTTCGGGCTGCTTACACTCTCTGACATAA
>DQVY01000153.1 GCA_015661535.1 Sulfurovum sp.
CAAAGAGAAGGTGTGCAAAGAGGCGAAAAACTCTACCGTCACCGTTTTGTGGCAGGGCTTATAAAACTGCTTGTAGAAGATTTTATAGAAAATTCCAAAGCAGGGGCAAAAATGCACAGAGAAGATCATCCTATATGCAGTACCTTGGATGCCGGACAAACACTGCCACTGGGTTTTTCCAAAGAGACTAGCACGCAGTTAAAAAGACTCAAAAAACTACTTTTTAACAAGCTCTATATACATCAAAAAATAGCCCGAAAAATGTATGCAGGAAAACAGTGCATCAAAGGACTTTATACAGCACTAAGAGAAGACAACAACCTATTGCCTCCCCACCAAAAAGAGCTTTTTGAAATACGCAAAGAAGCACGTGTCATAGCCGACTACATTGCTGCCATGACCGACCGATATGCCATGAAGACCTATCATGAAATTTATGGCTTGTCTTTGTAATGTGGGTATGATTTAAAATTTAATATTGTGTAGGCTGCGTTTCCCCAACGCATCCTACACGAAAAAAACATATAAAATCTATACTATAGTAAAATTTAGATATAATGCGCGAAAATACACGGGTTACATACCCAATCTCAGGACATTTTATGCAAAAAATCAAAAATATTGCCGTCATCGCGCACGTTGACCACGGTAAAACAACACTCGTAGATCAACTTCTTCAACAGTCAGGTACCTACCAGGCACACGAAGAAGTACAAGAAAGAGCAATGGACTCTAACGAAATTGAAAAAGAGAGAGGAATTACGATCCTTTCTAAAAACACAGCTATTGTGTATGGTGATCACAAGATCAACATCATCGATACTCCGGGTCACGCCGACTTTGGTGGTGAAGTAGAACGTGTACTTAAAATGGTAGATGGTGTACTTCTTTTGGTAGATGCACAAGAAGGTGTTATGCCTCAAACAAAATTTGTTTTGAAAAAAGCGATCGGATTGGGACTTATCCCTGTTGTTGTTATTAACAAAATTGACAAAGACGGTTCAGATCCGGACAGAGTGATGGACGAAGTATTTGACCTTTTGGTTGCACTTGATGCAAACGAAGAGCAACTTGAATTCCCGGTACTTTACGCAGCTGCAAGAGACGGGTATGCTAAATGGGAAATGGAAGATGAAAACAAAGACATGACACCATTGTTTGAAGCGATCATTGAAAAGGTACCTTACCCGGTAGGTTCTCCGGATGCTGATACTCAAGCACAGGTATTTACACTTGACTCTGACAACTTTGTAGGACGTATTGGTATTACACGTATCTTTAACGGTAAAGTAAAAAAAGGTGATGAATACCTTCTTGTAAAAGCAGATGGTTCTAAAACAAAATCACGTATTTCTAAACTGATCGGATTTAAAGGTCTTGACCGTGTTGAGATCGCTGAAGCTGAAGCAGGTGATATTGTTGCTATCGCAGGGTTTAATGATATTGATGTTGGAGATTCTATTTGTGATAAAACAAACCCAGTAGCACTTGATCCTATGCATGTTGAGGAGCCTACACTTTCAGTTATTATGTCTGTAAACAACGGACCTTTGGCAGGCCAAGAAGGGAAACATGTTACTTCAAACAAGATTGCTGAGAGACTTGAAAAAGAAATGGAAACAAATATCGCTATGCGTATGGAGCCATTGGGAGATGCTTCGTTTAAAGTTTCAGGTCGTGGTGAACTTCAAATTGGTATTTTGGCAGAGAACATGAGACGTGAAGGGTTTGAGTTTATGTTAGCTCGTCCAGAAGTTGTTACCAAAGAAGAAAATGGTGTTAAAATGGAACCATTTGAGCACCTTGTTGTTGATGTTCCAGAAGAGTTTCAAGGGGTTGCCATTGAAAAATTAGGGAAAAGAAAAGCAAATATGACATCTCTTACGCCTATGCCTGATGGCACGGTAAGACTTGAATTTGAGATTCCTGCACGGGGACTTATTGGGTTTAGAAATGAATTCTTAACAGACACTAAAGGTGAAGGTATCATGAACCATTCTTATTTAGAATATAGACCTTATACCGGAACAGTTATTTCTAGAACACCAGGTGCATTGGTTTCTATGGATGATGGTGAAGCAGTTGCATTCTCTATTTTCAACCTACAGTCACGTGGTATAATGTTTATTAACCCTCAAGATAAGGTTTACTCAGGAATGGTTATTGGTGAGTCTGCAAGACCAGGTGACTTAGACGTAAATCCACTTAAAGGTAAAGCATTGACGAACATGAGAACATCCGGTACAGATGAAGCTGTAAAATTGGTAACACCAAGAAAGATCACGCTTGAGTCTGCTATGGAGTGGATCGAAGAAGATGAGCTTATTGAAGTGACACCTGAGTCAGTAAGAATTCGTAAGAAATCATTGGACGCGAATGTCCGTAAACGCCAAGCACGTGATAAGAAGAATTCAAAATAATCTCGTTGGGGTTTTAACCCCGACCTACGTGCTATTTCCTACCCGTAATCCACTTACCCAGGCAAAATGAAAATTAAACCCTCCTCTGTCTCCATCCACATCGAGTATCTCACCCACAAAATACAGATTTTGTACAAGTTTTGACTCCATGGTCTGAGGATTTATTTCTGTCGTGTCTATGCCACCTGTGGCTACTTCTGCACCTTTAAAGCCTTTGGTATCAGAGATGCTGAGCTTTAGGTTTTTGATGGCATGTACAAGTTTGTTTATCTCTTTTCTGTTGAGGGCATCTTCTGTACGTACTTTGCATTTGGATTGTTCTAAGATGATTGCGATGAGTTTTTTGTTTAGTACACCTTG
>DQVY01000257.1 GCA_015661535.1 Sulfurovum sp.
ACTGTTGCTGCGTTGGCAAACACACCCTACACCATAACAAGAGACTCTGAGAATGGACTAAGTACAAGTATCACAGATGGTACGATAGATATCAAACAAACATATAACCAATTTGGAGAACTAAAAACACAAAAGTCTAAAGCCTTTAAACTGAAACTCAAAAGAAAACAAGCACGTATAGTCAAAAAGACAGAAACCCTGGTGACCAAAGTACCTAAGAAAAACAGTAAAGGGTTTAAAAAGAAAAAAACAATAACTAAATATGCCTATGTATATGACACTAGAGACAGACTGACAAAAGTAAAGAAGAACAAAAGAGTAGTAGAATCCTACACTTACGATAACAACGGTAACAGAGCATCAGCCACAGTACATGGTACAAGCATCACAGCAAGCTATACCCTAGATGATAACCTAGTAGTGTATGGAGACAATACATACCTCTATGATGATGATGGTTACTTGAAAACGAAGACTACACCTGATGGGACTACTACTTACAACTATGGAATACTAGGTGAACTAAGAGAAGTTGTAACCCCTACAAAAACCATAAGCTACCAACACAATGCAAACAACTAAAGAGTTGCTAAACTTGTAGATGGTACTGTAGTAGAGAAGTATCTTTGGGCTAATTTGACTACCCTACTAGCCATTTATGACAATAACGATAATTTACTACAACGCTTTGAGTATGCAGACCATCGCATGCCAGTAGCTATGACACAAGGTTCAGATAAATTTTACTTGCATTATGACCAAGTGGGTAGCCTAAGAGCCATAACTGATAGTTCTCATACAGTTGTGAAAGAGATAGTTTACGATACTTATGGTAATATTTTAACAGACAGCAACCCTAGCTTTAAAGTACCCTTTGGGTTTGCAGGTGGATTGCATGATGTAGATACTAAGTTGACTCGCTTTGGGTATAGAGATTATGATGCTTACATAGGTAAGTGGACTGCTAAGGATCCTATTGGGTTTGCTGGTGGGGACTCGAATTTGTATGGGTATGTGCTTGGGGATCCAGTGAATTTTGTGGATCCTGAAGGGTTACATAAAAAAGACAAATGGTATGGGTATAATAATAAAGATTTTCAAAAATGGTTTCATAGGTGCTGGAAAAGAGATGGAAACCCTGATGCAGGTAAAGAAGAAATAGAGGAAGCTTATGCCGAATGGTTACGTCATGGTTCTCCGAAAGGTGGAAAATGTGGGAATTCTTCTCCTGAAAATAAATGTGATATCGAAGATGATGTGCCAACTCCTCCATGGTGGCTTTTACCAGTTCGTGTAATTGGTACTACTGGGGCTGTAATTTTAGGAATATAATGCAAGAAAAATTAGATAATAAAGAAATATCAATAGATACTTATACTGTTGAATTTAGAATTACAGGTTCTTTTTTAAGAGCTTCTGAAATTACAGAGTTATTGGCATTATCACCATCTCAAACAACGTTTGCTAATTCGAATGAAAATATTTGGTCTTACGATGGTGTATCTACAGAAAATAATTTTGTGGAGCAAGAATGGAAATCACTAGAGGAAGGGCTAATCTTTATACTTGATAAATTATTACCTAAAAAAGACTTAATTGAATCTAACCTTAAAGAATCTAAAAAATATTTATGGTGTGGATGTTTTCAAGAAACTCTTGCTGGAGGATTAACATTTTCACCTCGCTTATTAAACAAACTTTCGGAATTTAATACAGAGTTAATTATTCGTAACTATTGTTCCTAACCCGTTCCTCGGGATGTAACTTCAAGTAACAAGTGCAATTTTTCCTAAGCCACTTCTTCAAGTAAAGCCTCCTTAGGTGTTTTGAAGCCAAGAGCTTTTCTTGGCCTATTGTTTAATCTATTCTGAATCATTTTAATGGTCTGGTAGTCTACCTTGGTAAAGTCTGTCTTTTTTGGTAAATATTGTCTGATTAGCCCATTTGTATGTTCATTGAGTCCTCGTTGCCAAGAGCTATAGGGATCACAAAAATAAAAGTCAATTCCAAGCTTATTTTCTATCTCTTCATAGGCTGCAAATTCTGACCCATTATCTGCTGTAATCGTATGTATATATTTATTAACAGGAGCTAAAATTTTATTGCTAGCTTTAGCTACATTGTCAGAACGCTTGAAGATGAGTTTTTGTATCCAAAGATACTTTGTTTTTCTGTCTACAATTGTAAGGATTACTTGCTTATGATTCTTACCTATGATGGTATCAATCTCCAAATCACCAAACCTGCTTTTTGTTTCTATGACAGTATCTCTATCATGTATAGATTTTCGTGGTGTAGTTCCGCGCTCTAGGGGTCGCGCTCTAGGGGTCGGGTGATAATGATAATTCAATATCCAACTAATATACCAAAGCCATAACACGCTAATATAACAAACATTTCCGTATTCATCATGGAGAAAATGAATTTCTCAGAGGCAAATCACATATCAATGGTATAGAATCTTTCTGGAGTTATACTAAAATGAGATTAGCCAAATTTAGAGGGCTGGATAAAAAGAACTTCAATTTGCATCTTAAATTGTCTTGACCCTATATTTTAAATAACGCAGAGCAAGAGGTAAAAGATGAAAATTTTAATGATGATGCTTGTGATGATGACAAGCATTTTTGCTGTAGATCAGAACGGATTTATTGTAGGACAATGGCAAGCCTATAGAAAGGTAACAAATAAAGGAACCTTGACTATAGAAAAAGAGTATTTAAATTTAAATGCCAACAAGACTTTTTCCATTTTAATACTTGTGAGTGTCGAAAAAGGGAATGCTTTTGTCAAGGACCTTCAAATAAAAGCCTTTGGCACTTGGAAATTGTACAAAGATACTTTGGTCTATGTGGTGAAGTCTATTGATGTACCTTTTGCAAAAGAGGTTTATCGTATTTCGCAACCTTCATTGACACAATTGGCAAACTATTTTAAAAGTCGTTTTGAGGGAGAACCTATACGCATCTTAAAGGTACAGGGAATGACAAACAATACTTTAACTGTTATTAATGAAGAGGGTGTAGTTACAAACTACACACGTTAAGGGAAAAATCTAAAGATTAGCAGACAAGGCTAGGAGTCTGCATGAGTTCTCTAAAATAGAGATCTTTTTTGCCATCTCCGTGATATCTCTGTCATAAGAGATGAGACCAAATCCTCTGATGAGAAGCAGGTGACTCTCATGTTTTTGGAAAAAAGCGGGTATCTCATAGGGTGCACGTTCCAGCCAGTCTTCCATATTTTTAGGGTCATAGACGATGATCTCACCTAAGATCTTTTTTCCGTAATAATCCTGGGGAGAGACCTTGCCATGTTTCAGAGAGTACGCTGTAGCATAAGGAGGCATCGTGTAGGAGATATACTTCGCACTGGGAATATGCTCATAAATGTTTTCATGGATGTGTACATCCAGGTTTGCCATACTCCAACGGTAGTCTCTTTTTTGACAATCCAATCTTACAAGCGACTCTTCTGTGATTTCATCTAAAATAGTATCTTTGGAATTAATAATAAATCCACTGGCACTGATGCGTGCAGAGATAGAACCATGATATACAGAAAAGAAGTTTTTATTAAAAAGAGAGAGTGAAACATGTTTAATATCTTCTATGAGATGTTTATCAACCATATATGGAGCCTTTTTCATCTAATTTCGCTATTATAACGAGTAAATTAGAAATTAGAAATTAAATTTGTAAGAGAAGGAATTTTGTGGATACACCTCATATACCCGTATTGTTAAATGAAGTACTGGAGAGTTTTAAAGAGGTAGGTGAGGGCTATTTTGTAGACTGTACCTTGGGCTATGCAGGACACAGTTCTGAAATGTTGGCCCATTATAAAAACATAAAACACATAGGGATAGACAGAGATGATGAGGCTTTGGCTTTTTCTAAAACACGTTTGGCACCTTACGAGGGAAGAAGCAAACTCTATAAAGGGACATTCGCTACGGTTTTTCCTACCTTAAAAGAAGCTCCCATTATGGCAGTGTTGGCCGACTTTGGTGTCTCTTCTTTACAATTGGACAAACAAGAACGCGGGTTTTCTTTCCACTCTGACACTTTAGATATGCGTATGGATGCCTCTTCTGCACTTTCTGCCTACGAAGTGGTAAATGAATACTCTAAAGAGAAACTTGAATATATTTTTGATACCTATGGTGAAGTACGTTCGTATAAAAAACTGGCAGCTGCAGTGGTAGAAGCGAGGGTAAATGCACCCATAAAGAGTGCAAAAGCCTTGAGTGAGATCGCAAAAAAAGTAATACCTTCCGGG
>DQVY01000176.1 GCA_015661535.1 Sulfurovum sp.
GTACACAGGTATGTACCTATTGTGATCTTGTTTAGTATATTAATGACATTGGCATTGTATTATTTGATATTGTATATATCGGCAAGATATAAAGAATATATCTTTTACGCGCTATATCTGCTTATCGCTTCGATATTTTTAGCCTATTGTTATGGTATGTTATCACACTATTATCATATATATGGTGCATGGGGGCCTAGGTTGGCCGCCTTGGTTATTATTGCACCTGTATTTTTGGCTATGTTTGTAAAAGTTATTTTTAATACAAAAGAACGCTATGTATTACAAGATAAATTTATTAATTCTATTATTGTGATTTTCACACTTATCTATATCTATAGCTTTTTTTATTATTATCAGGCTATAGAGTTTATTTCTCTAGTGTTTGTATATTTTCTTATTGTGATGTTATGGGTTAGTATCTCTCTCCATAAATTAAAAGCACCGTTGATCGGGTATTTTTTTATTGCACACATCTTTAATCTTTTCTTTACTCTCGTGGCTATTTTATTTTATAATGATGTCATCGCCTATAATTTCTTTACTTCACATGCTATGGCTATAGGTACAATGTTTGAAGCACTTATGTTAGCTTTTTTGGTTTCCTATCGTATTAGACTTTTGGAAGTGAGAAATAAGAAAAATGAGAAGCTTATCCTCGTTGATCCGATGACGTCCTTGTATAATAAAAGTTATTTTGATGTGATACTTAAACGAGAGATTTTGGTGCATAGACGCGAAAAAACCAATCTTACTTTGATTATTATCGATATTGACTATTTTAAACAATATAACGATACTTACGGACATCCAGTAGGGGATAAAACCCTGATACGTGTAGCACAAGCTTTGAAAAGATCATTGAAAAGACCGACCGATATGGCTTTTAGGATCGGAGGAGAAGAGTTTGCCATTATATGCTCGGACATGAAAAAAACTATAGCATATACCTTTGCCGATAAATTAAGATTGGCAATTGGCGCATTGAATATTGAACATAAAACAAGTGGGGTTGAAGATCATCTTACTGTCTCAATTGGGGTATGTACGGTACCTAAACATTACTTGACTGATGTAGAACAGATCTATAGACATGCGGATAATGCTTTGTATGAAGCTAAGCTAAATGGTAGAAATTTGGTAGTAGTGTATGAGAATTAGAAGAAGAGGGTAGTTTTGTTCATTCCCTATAGTATAGGGAATGAAGTAGAAATATTGGGCTCTGTTAGTCTGGTTTAATACGTTCGAACTTTGTACCTTCCATCGTGAAGCTTCCCATAAGACCTTTAGAGTCAAAGACAAAAGCCACCATGTCATCTTTAAAGTCAATATCGTCAAGTTCTTCTTTAGAGTTCCACTCTGCTACAGCGATCTTGCCATCTACATCTGTTTCCCACTCATCATCATTCATGAGAAACTTGTTGAGTGCTTTGTCTGTATTAAATGCAATGATCATCGCACTCTCCTGCATACCCATTTGCATACCGATAGATGCAGCAGTCAGTCTGTAGTAGCCTTTTGTTGTACGACCAACTCTCAGTACACCTTCACCATATTTACCACCTACAAAAAAACCGGCTTCTTTAATGGAAGGAAAGACGAGAAAGGCTTTGGCTTTTACCAAAAATGGGTCGCCGCCTTTTACTTCATCTATAAATTTATTGATGGCCATATTGGCATCATGGTCAAGTGATTTAGCCGATTTGGCCATAGCGAATGTATTAAAACCTATAAGTACGGTAAGTAAGAATACTTTGAATTTGGAGTTTGTCATATTTTTCCCTTTATGTAATGTGAAAAGGATTATAACATAGAAAGTTGGAGTATTATGTAAGTAGAAAGCAGGGTGTTGGATTATTTGTTCCCATCAGAGACGATAGGAACAGGAAGGAGAGGTGTATGTTAGCCTCTGCTACCTTGACCGCCATTACGGCTATCACGTCCGCCGCCAGAGCGACCATTACGGTCTCCTCCACCTGAGCGTCCATTTCTTCCATGACGGCTGCCGCCTCCACCTGAACGGTTTCCACGGTATCCACCACCGCCTCCACCGCCACCACGTCTTCGGTTACGACCGCCACCGCCTCCGCCACCACGTTGTTGCATCGCACGTTCCATAAGAAGGGCGATCTCTTCAAGTCCAAGACCAATATTGTCTTTACCTTTGACTGAGTTCTCACTTTGGATCATAGAGGCAAGTAAATGCGCAATAGTAACAATGTCAAGATCATGCTGAAGTGTTTTTACAAGTTCAATGGCCTTGTCCGTTACCTTTGTATCGGCTATTTTGGCAATAAGCTCATCTGAACGGTTGTTTTGTACTTCCATTCGCGTAGGGATGACTTGTGAAGCCATGGTTGTTCCTACATCTTTTTCTATCTTTTTAATGGTTCTAAGCTCATTTGGACTTACCAAAGTGATAGCCTCACCCGTTTTACCGGCACGACCGGTACGACCGATACGGTGCACATAAGACTCAGAGTCAAAAGGGATGTGGTAGTTAAAGACATGCGTTACATCGTTTACATCAAGACCACGCGCAGCAACATCTGTTGCGATGAAGATGTCGATACCGCCTTGTTTGAAGGCACGTATAGTTACTTCTCTTTGCTTTTGCTCCATATCACCATGAAGACCTGACACTTTAAAACCTTGTGCAGTCATATGTGCTACAAGTCTGTCAACTTCTTTTTTCATACGACAGAAGATAATACATTTCTCCGGGTTTTTGTAATCGATGAGTCTTACTAAGGCATCATCTCTTTCTCTCTCTTGTACTACGTAATAGAGTTGCGTGATTTTAGTATTGGTTTTTTCAGACTTTGTGATAGAAACTGTTTTAGGGTTTTTTAAGATCTGCTCTGCAAGTTTACGGATAGCATTTGGCATAGTGGCTGAAAAAAGAAGTGTTTGACGCTCTTTTGGAAGGTAGGTAAAGATGTTTTTGATCTCATCTAAGAAACCCATATCGAGCATTTCATCTGCCTCATCAAGTATCACAAATTTAGGATTGATCTTGATCTTGCCTGACATAAGCAGGTCTTGAAGACGTCCTGGTGTTGCCACAACGATAGATGCTTGGTTAATACGCTCTATTTGCTTTTTATAAGGTGTACCACCATATACTGTAGCTGTTTTAAGTCCTGAAAGTTTACCAAAACGGAAAAGCTCATCAGAAACCTGCATGGCAAGTTCACGAGTAGGAACGATGACAAGTCCTTCAACAGAACCATCTGCTTTCATCATAGACATGGTTGGTAGACCAAAGGCAGCTGTTTTACCTGTACCTGTTTGGGCTTGTGCCACCATGTCATGACCGTCAAGGACTAAAGGGATAGCATCTCTTTGTATCGGTGATGGTTCTGTAAATCCTGCCTCAGTAATGGCAGCCTGTATTGTATCTTTTAAATTAAAATCTGAAAATTTCATAGTTATATCTTTGTGTTAAATTTTTCGGTGTTATATTCGTCTTGTTGTGTATGTTTTTAGTATATGGTATCAAGAGGCTTAAAACCCTGTTTTATGCAAACTGATACCAAACTTGTAAACCATTAAAGGTTATCACGCGTTAGTGCGTGTAAGGAGATACGGTGTATCTCGTAAAAGGAGTTTAGTACTCTCTTGCAGAAAAGTTCCGCATTATAGCGTAAAAAAAGAAAAAAAGCTAGGATTATAGCTAATTCTTATCTTTTTTTACATAATTTGTTATATATGAGTCAATAAATATGGCGTTACAGTAAACCCATAGCTAACTTTGCATCATCTGTCATACTGTCTTGTCCCCATGGCGGATCAAAGACGATCTCTACATCTATATCTTCAAGTCCTTCTTGACGTGCAGCAATGCTTTTAACCAAGTCAATAATGACTTGAGAGAAAGAACAGGTAGCAGAAGTAAGTGTCATGGTGATCTTGGCTTTTTTCATCATGGAAACTTCATCTGTCCATACATCGATATTGTAGATAAGGCCCAAGTCATAAATGTTTACAGGAAGTTCAGGATCATAGATCTCTTTAAGATGACCTATGATCTTTTCAACCATCTCTTCATCAGTAGGTTGAGAATCTATGAACTTTTGACGTTCTGCCGCCATTTTTTCATTTATTTCAGTACTCATGGAATTATCCTTGTTCTTTGCACTTATGTGCGTAACCATACACCATTTTGAGAAAGGCTTCTAAACTTTGCTGACGTACAGGAGAGAGAAGTTCAACCACACCCATATCATGTAGTTTCGCAGGGTCAAAGTTAAGTACTTCTTCTACGGGACGGTTTGCAAAAATATCAAGAAGTAGTGTCAACATACCTTTTGCCATCTCTGAAGTTCCTTCACCGCGTAAAAGAAGTATGCCATCTTTACATTCACCTACAAGCCAAGCGTCAGAGGCACAACCTACGACATAAGTCTCTTCGGTTTTTTCTTCATCAGGCAATGTTGTATGACGTTTTCCAAGATCAAAGATATACTCTAATTTATCATTTGCAGTAGGAAAAAGATCAAAGTCTTCTTTGAATCTTTCTACTGTTGCTAACATAGTGTCTTGTCTACTCATCTGTTATCCTTTATTTGAGGCATAAAATACTGCTTCAAAAGCAGCTTTTATACGGTCTTGATGTCTTGTGTCTTTGACTTCCTCTATGAGGGTGTTGGCAAAGGCAATGACAAGTATTTTTCTGGCTTCTATGTAAGAAATACCACGGCTTTGCAGGTAAAAAAGTTGTTTTTCATCTAGTTGACCGGTAGTTGAACCATGGCTTGCTTCCAGTTCATCTATATAGATCTCAAGTTGAGGCTTAGATGCCATATATGCTTTTTTATGCAGCAAAATAGATTTTGCATTCTGTTCCGCTTTTGTAAACTTGGCAGAATGTTCTACACGAATAAGGGCATCAAAAATCCCTCTTGCCTGTGCATCTAAAATGTTTTTCGCTATCTGTTTAGAAGTAGAGTGCTCTCCCCTGTGGATGATCTGGGAAGCTGTACCACGTTTAGAATCGTCATTCAGGTAGAGGAGGTGACCCGCATCTACATGTGCACGTTCAGCAAGTTCTACTTTAAGTACCTGTAAAGCCTGGTCTCCGCCAAAGTCAAAGTTTTTAAGTATGGCATTGGCATTTTTAGCTACATTGATCTTATGTGAAGCAACCATACTGTATTGCTTGTCTTTCATGGTTTGCAGCCTTACCAAACGAAGTGTTGAGTCTTTAGCAATATGCATATCGTATCCGTAGAGTACAAGCGAGTTCTCTATGTTGTCTGCTTCAAAGTTCTCATACACAAGTGTATGACGATTGGCTTGGTTGGCAAGTACGATACGGTAATTAATAAGTGTATTGCTTTGTGTAAAACGATGCAATATCTCTACCTCAGAATCTCCGTCTATCTCTATTTTGATCGTACGTGGAGAAAGCAAGTGGCCCAGGTAATAAAGTCCATCAAAATGGTCCATATCAAGTATGCCTGCGGGTTCAAAGTGTACACGCATACCTTTTGGCGCTTTGGTTACAACACCATCCACAATCTCTATCTTGTCACTTTCCTCAATGCTCTTTGGAAGGTAGTCAAGTGTCTTATAGTCTACATTTAAGAGTTTTTCTACATCAAAGTAGTGGTACTCTTCTGTCATTTTGTGAGGCAAACCAAGAGAAGCAAACTTCTCTAAAAGGAGCTCACGTCCTTCCACATTAAGTGCAGATGCAACTTCTTGTGTACTTTTATTTTTAAGTGTAATGAGGTTCATTAGTCCTCCTTTATGCCATCATATCCATGCTCTTCCAAGTATGGTACAAGCTCAGGACCCGCTGTTTTGATCACTTCTCCATCTTTAAGCACATGAATGTAATCTGGCTCTATATAGTCAAGGATACGTGAATAATGAGTAATAACCAAGAAAGTACGTTTCCCGTCTTTCATTTTGTTAATTCCTTCAGAAACTTGTCTAAGCGCATCAATATCAAGTCCGGAATCGATCTCATCCAAGATGATCACTTCTGGTTCTAAAATAAGCATTTGAAGAATTTCATTACGCTTTTTCTCTCCTCCTGAAAAGCCTTCATTGAGTGAACGGCTGATCATGTCAGACTTCATACCAAGCATCTCCAAGTGGCCTTTCATAAGACGTAGGAATTCTGCAGCGTTAAGTTCTTCTTTGCCTTCATGTTTGCGTTTTGCATTGAGTGCAGTTCTTAGGAAGTAGGCATTGTTCACACCAGGGATCTCAACAGGGTGCTGGAATGAAAGGAATATACCTTCCAAGGCTCTCTCTTCAGGATCCATATCTATGATACTTTTTCCTTTATAGGTAATGTCTCCACCTGTAACTTCAACATCATAGTGGCCTACAATAGTTTTAGAAAGTGTTGATTTACCAGCACCGTTTGGTCCCATGATTGCATGTACTTTTCCAGCTTCTAACTCCAGGTTAAGCCCTTTAAGTATTTTCTTCTCGCCAATTTTTGCTTCAATATTTTCTATTTTCATCACTGTACTCATCCTACACTTCCTTCTAATGTTAATTCTAATAATGCTTTGGCTTCAACCGCGTACTCCATAGGGAGCTGGCTAAAGACTTGTTTACAAAAACCGTGGACTATCATAGACACGGCATCTTCTTCTGTGATACCTCTTTGACGTAAGTAAAAGAGTTGTTCATCCGATATTTTAGATGTAGTTGCTTCATGCTCCACTTGACCCTGTGTATCTTTAGATTCAAGGTAAGGGAAAGTATGCGCGCCACATTCGCTTCCTATAAGGAGTGAATCACACTCAGAGTAGTTTCTTGCACCTTCTGCTGAAGCATTTATCTTCACCAATCCTCTATAGGTATTTTGACCTTTCATGGCCGAGATACCTTTTGAGATGATAGTAGACTTGGTGTTTTTACCAATATGTATCATCTTTGTACCTGTGTCTGCCTGTTGGGCCAGGGTAGTGACTGCAACTGAGTAGAACTCACCCACTGAGTTGTCACCTTTTAAGATACAAGATGGGTACTTCCATGTAATAGCTGAACCAGTTTCTACCTGTGTCCAGGAAACTTTTGCGTTGTCACCTTCACAGATGGCTCTTTTGGTTACAAAATTGTAAATCCCGCCTTTACCTGTTTCATCTCCTGGGTACCAATTTTGAATGGTAGAGTATTTGATCTCTGCATCTTTTAAGATAATCAGTTCAACCACGGCAGCATGAAGTTGGTGCTCATCACGCGTAGGTGCGGAACATCCTTCATTGTACGAGACATGTGAACCCTCATCTGCAATGATAAGTGTACGCTCAAACTGTCCTGTATTAATAGCATTGATCCTAAAGTACGTACTTAGTTCCATAGGACAACGTACACCTTTTGGAATATAGACAAAGGTACCATCTGTAAATACTGCAGAGTTGAGTGCTGCAAAATAATTGTCTGCCATAGGCACTACAGAGAACATGTACTTTTTAACAAGTTCCGGGTAGTCACGTATTGCTTCAGAAATAGAACAGAAGATAACCCCGTGTTTTTCAAGCTCTTCAGAGTAGGTTGTTTTAACAGAAACAGAATCCACAACAGCATCTACAGCTACTTTAACACCTGCAAGCTGCTTTTGTTCATCTAGAGAGATACCTAGTTTTTCATAGGCTTCTAAGATTTTAGGGTCTACTTCATCTAGCGAGTCCAGTTGCTCTTTTGGTGCAGCAAAATAGGAGATAGACTGATAGTCTATAGAGGTATAGTCCAGTTTAGCCCAGTGAGGCTCTGTCATTGTCTCCCATTTTTTAAGTGCTTTGAGTCTAAGTTCAAGCATCCATTCAGGTTCTTCTTTTTTCTTAGAGATGAAAGCAATTGTCTCTTCGCTAAGCCCTGGAGGTGCTGTTTCGGTTTCGATATCTATCTCAAAGCCAAGTGCATACTCACCTGAGACAGCTTTATCCAATCCTTCATTTGCCATTTAATATCCTTAATGTAATCATTGTCAATTTATAGCATAAAAGAGCCTATTGGTCAAGCTTTTTTAGCATATAGGAGTAAATTTGTCTTATTTAACCTTTTCAGTATCAAATAGAGCGTTTATTATGAGGGTTTTCTGAAAAAGAATGTACTGCGAATCTAGGGTCTATAAACCCTGACATTCTGACGATCTTCCGAATCTTTCAGGTATTGTGCATGGAGTTGGGACATGATACCCTTTTCACAGTAAAGGAGATATTCTTTGTCCTGCGGCAGTTTTTTGAACTCCGTTTTGAGTTTATGAAAAGGTATTTTTATACTCTTCCCCTTGGTTTCTATACAATCATCCTCTGCCCGTATATCTATAACCACATACTCACCTTTGCTCAAATCACTTATGACTTCTATGGCTGCCGCATTTGCAACATTATCTACGATCTCATCAACATAGATCGTTTGTGCATCTTCTACTGCTTTGTCAAGTACTGTATAGTCAAAACGTTTTGCTTCTTTTTCCATACGTTTATAGGAGCCATGTGTGATAGGGTTTTTAGAGATAACACCGCAATATTCTGGCATGTTCTCTGCAAAACGTTTGGTACCTATGTCATTTGCCATTTTAATGATCTCCGGTTTGTTCATCGTTGCTAAAGGGCGTAAAATAAGCATAGAGCTTGCCTGGTCTATAAGTGCAAGGTTACGCAGGGTTTGAGAAGAGACTTGTGCAACAGACTCTCCTGTGAGCAGGGCATCGATCTCCATCTCTTTTGCCACTTTTTCAGCAGCCAAAAGCATGAGACGTTTGAGTGTGACTCCCATATAGGTTTCATGTGTGGAGCGAAATATTTCTGTAAGTACATCATCAAAAGGTACAGAAGTAAAAGAGACACGGTGTGATGCCCCAAATTTGTTCCAGAGGTAAAGTGCCACCTGTTTTACACCTATTTCATGTGCTATGCCACCAAGGTTAAAGAAGATAAAGTGTGTTTTTATCCCACGTTTCATGGTCAAATAAGAAGCGATAGTAGAGTCAAACCCCCCTGACATAAGAGACAAAATATCACCCTGTGTACCCAAAGGAAATCCTGCCAAACCTACATGTTTTGTAGTGATGATATTGAGTTGGTTGTGAATCAACTCCATACGTATGGTCACTTCAGGGTTATGCAGGTCCACACCTTTTGTTTTATTGTGTGCCAACATATAGCCGCCAACAGTTTGCTCAATAGCGGTAGAGTTAAAAGGGTGTTTCCCCGAACGTTTTACTCTCACTACAAAGGTTTTGCCAATGATCTCATGTGCCATTACTTCATTGACTTTTACTTTTATATCTTCCAGGGTTTCCATTTTGTCAAACTGCAGCGCTTCAAGTACCTGTTCAATACCGGGAGTGTCCAGAAGGGTTTGTCTTACTTCTATAAGGACATCGACGGGTGTCACTACTTCAATTTTATCGGAGAATTTCTTCACATGTATGTCATCAGAAAAACGTCCTAAAAGTTTTATGAGGTTATTGTAGAGCTGACCGACCATTTGTCTTTTTGCAGAAGAACCTTTGACCATAATTTCAGGAAAGAGTTTTAAGATAAATTTTTGCGTTTTGGGAGATGTAGTTTCCACGATCAATATGCCTTCATTTTAGTTGGGCGTATTATAACACAAGAGGGTTAAAGGGGTAAAAATTCTACTTAAAAATAATTGATGATCAGAGTAATTATTTCTTATGAACTTATAATTATTATTTCATTAACTAATATATGCTATACTTGTATCGTAAATACATTATAGAAAGGTAGCGAATGGGTTATTGTAAATGTAAAGATGCTGAATGGTTTGATGTACTCTTTGGGGTAGTGGTTTTTACTGTGATCATTTTGGCATCAGCTGAAAAATTTATTGGACTTTTTGATCAGTTAGAGTGGTATAGAGCTTTGGCTGTCACACTTGGGGGTATCACTGTTGCCGGCACTGTCGGTGTAGTGAGCTCTTTGTCTGCGCAGTGGATCATTCGTCACATTGTAGCAGTCATTTTAACTATCAGCGCATTATGGGCTTATAGTTTAACCATGTAAGAGTTGCCCGGACAGGGCATCTTAACTTACTATATCGGTATAACCGATATATTTGGATCCAGTTTATCTTTAAGTGCATTTTCAATAGCAAAAAGTGTTCCTGTACCTGAACTTGAACAGCTACTACATGCACCGAGATAACTTATATATACTTCAAATACATCACCATTTTCTTTTACATTAAGAATGTCTATATCCCCACCATCCATCACTAAAAATTGTCTTACGGTATTGTCAATTGCAGTTTCTACAGCGATGATTCTATGGTCAGTACTTAAATCTTTAAAAGGAATAGCTGAAATTGCATTTTCTGCTTCTTCCTCTTCTTCTACTGCAATTTTATTTTCTTCTATATATGCCAATAGCTGCTCTTTGCAAGCTTCATCAGAAGATCCTGCTCTTGTATAGTTTGCAAGTGTTTCAAGAGTAAGAATATTGTGTGTTTTTATTGTCTTTTTAATAGCGTCAATACTCATTGGACTGTCTTTACAAGGTACTGTCTCTTCTTCATGTGTTAAAGGAGTATTAACATATTTTTTCACTGCAAGTTTGGCTGCATCCAATGCAAATGTAATGGCATAATTTTCTGAAGCAGGCAATGCTTCTATAGTAGGGTTGTCACGCAATAAACGTTCTACTGCAACGTATGTGATGCTCTCTATTTCTGGCATGTTCTTATTGGAAAATAAAATTGAGAGCATGTGATTGACTGCAATACCGGAAGCCACACCTTCATATTCATAACGTGCTAAAACAATGGTGTTTTCAAGTGTATTGATCGCCCAGTGAAGGGTGAGTTCATACCCCAGCTCTTTACTTCCATAGCTGTATGAAAATAGAGAAGCACCTAACTCTTTGGCTTCCTCTTCTGAAATAGTCCCCATATATTTAGGGTTCTCTATGAACATCGCTACCTTGATACCATAGTCATTTTTTGCTTGTGCATCCATCTTTTTTCCTTTTGGATATAATGCCTACTTTAGCGAGAGAAGCTAAAAATAGGCTAAAAAAAGAGATTTGTTTTTAATTTTAAGGGGGGAAGAGGCAGTTAGTGTACATCTTCCAGGAGCATAGGCGTGCCAAATGCCTGGAGTTGTGCTTGTGTCTGAGAAAAGTATTGTTCCCAGAATGCAGTAAGCATTTTAAGTGTTTTGGCATCTCTGTAGCCTTTTTTA
>DQVY01000032.1 GCA_015661535.1 Sulfurovum sp.
ACGGAAGAAAATATCGATAAGTTCATGCGTGGATCTGCAGTCATCAGTAATATGAAAAAAGGTAAAGGTGAAGTCTTTTGTGCTGGTACAATGGATTGGGTAAGAGGCTTACAGCAAAAAGACCCGTTTATTGAGAAAATCACTAGGAATGTACTAGATAAGTATATTTCATGAAAACTAATACAATTATAACAGCACTAAAACAGAAAAATTTTTAGTAGTTCACCATAGGAGAATAAATAATGAAAAAAACAGTTTTAACTTTAGGCCTTTTAGGAGCACTTAGTGCAAATGCAGTAACTTTTCACAAAGCAGATCAGGATTTTTTAAAACAGATTGCAAAATATGGAATTACTCAACAAAATTTGGACAGTGCAGAATATGCTTCTGTGATGAATATAGAGACTCATCGCATTAGTGATTATGCTGTCATAGACAACGATAAGGACACGGTAGTTAAGTTTGAAAAATCAGACAAAAAACTAGAAGACCTTCACAAGTTGAATGTGACAGATGTAGATGGTGCTCAGTTATCGGCATATGAAATGCTAAGAGACAGAATGCACAACAACACAATGGTCATTTTAAAAGATGGGAAACTGGTTTATGAACACTACTGGAATGGAAGTAATAAAGATACTAGGCATACCACCTTTTCTGCCGGAAAGTCTTTTACATCTTCACTGATAGCTATTGCGCAGAGTGAGGGTTATCTAAAGCTTACAGATCCCGTCAAAAAATACGTTCCTGAAGCGAAAGGCACAGTGATTGGGGATTATCCTATAGAATATGTAGCAGATATGCGTTCAGGATTTGCTCTTATAGATACTAAAAAAAATGCATATGGCAGTGACTGGGACAGCAGTATGGAAGATGCCATTAGCTGGCATGGAGATGTCGATACTAAGTGGATTGGCATTAAAGATTATACTCCACATCTGACTAAGTTGTCAACAAAGCAGGGATCAACATTTGAGTATCACTCATATAATACAGAACTTTTAGGGCTTATCACTTCAAGAGCTACAGGCAAGCACTGGACTAACTACTTTGAAGATAAAATTTGGAAGCGTGTAGGATTTGCTTCAACTGCGACCATTATGGTTGACCGTGAAAAAAATCCAGTGACTTCAGGGGCATTACAGATGATTACGCGTGACTTTGCTCTTATGGGATATATTTGGCAAAACGATGGAAAAAACTTTAAAGGCGAGCAGATAGTTCCTAAAAAATGGCTAGATGATGTTTTCAAAGGTAACGATGACGTTCGTTCGGCTTGGCTAAAAGGTAAAGAAGCACCTTTGGCTGAGGGATTTTATAAAGATCAGTTTAGGGTACTCAATTTAGGTGGCAAAAAATGGCTACTTGCTGTGGGAGTCCAAGGTCAAATTATAGCTGTTCAAAGAGAATCAAAAACAGTCATTGCAATGTTTAGTAGCTACAATGTACCTTCAAGTCCAAGAATGGCAAATGGATTTTTTCATCAGATCATACCAGTTCTTGAAGCTAACATAAAATAATAAGGAAATAAAAATGATGAAAAACATTATAATCGTGTGGTTGAGTATAATGGGGTTGGCTTATTCATCTTTTCTTTATGCAGAAGAGGTCATAGATGCATCAGATCCGACAAAGGTATATACTTATGCTGGAGCTGGAGTGAAATATACAGACTATACTAATGGTGAAACAATGACAGAGATGAGAACCGTAGGTAATATCGGTCTCTCTCCCCAGGACATGCTTATGTTTGAAGTTGGCTATGGATGGCATGATGGTGATAAAACACCGGGAAACAACAGTGCTTTTACCAATGGCCGTCTTCGATGGTTTCATGTTTTTGAGATGGACTATAGTGTTGAAAGTGGGTATAGAGGATGGGCAACTCAGGTTGACCTGCAAATAGCCGGGAAACTCAAAGGAACGGACGGACAGAATGTTCTTACTCTTGGCGTATTACCTGCATTTGGTATTAATGAACAATGGAGTTTTTTCTTACCA
This sequence comes from Sulfurovum sp., assembly GCA_015661535.1. Classification (GTDB taxonomy): domain Bacteria; phylum Campylobacterota; class Campylobacteria; order Campylobacterales; family Sulfurovaceae; genus Sulfurovum. The sequence continues at coordinate 2,002 of DQVY01000032.1, forward strand.
ATGAATATGGTGAACAGCTGGGATAAAGAGTTCGAAAAATATAACGGTCTTGGTCTGAATATTTCGCCTCTACTTGTCT
>DQVY01000157.1 GCA_015661535.1 Sulfurovum sp.
GAAAAATTAAAAGTCATGGCAGAGATCTCGAAAAACTATACCAACTATAGAGAAGCGAAAAAACAATTGTCTTTGTTTAAAACTGGTATTTTGCCGCAAGCAAGACAAACAGTAGAGTCTATGCGTTCAGGGTACCAGGTCAGCAAAGTTGACTTTTTAAACCTGGTGCGGAGTCAAGTTACACTGTTCAATTATGAATTACTCTATTGGAAAGCATTAAGCGCTTCTATGCAGGCACTTTCAGGACTAAGATCAAATGTAGGAGAGGTAAATATTTATGAATAAAACACTCATTGGTACTATCGGCATCACTTTAGCAGTAGGCATTGGCATGGGGTATGGTTTTTCTCTTTACAATGTATCTAAAATGAACAATACAGCAAACCCTTCATCTAGCTCACAAGAGAAGAAAAAAATACTCTTTTACCGCAATGCCATGAACCCAGTAGTCACTTCTCCTGTACCTAAAAAAGATGCAATGGGTATGGATTATGTACCTGTCTATGCAGATGGTGATGGGGTAAATGACAAAGCCGGTACAGTCAAAATAGACCCAACAGTGGTACAAAACATTGGTGTAAGAACAACAAAAGTCAAAGTAGAAGCCTTAAGTAAAGTGGTACGTGCTGTGGGGCGTGTTGATTTTGATGAAGAGAAAATGGCAAGACTGCACCCTAAAACAGAGGGATGGATAGAAGAGATATTCATAGACAAAACAGGCCAGAGGGTCAAAGCAGATGATATTTTGATGAGTATCTATTCTCCGCAGCTTGTCTCCACACAAGAGGAGTACCTTTTGGCTTTGCAAAATGTGAAAGCCTTAAGCCAAAGTCCTTTTAAAGATGTAAGAGATGGGGCTAGAAGACTGGTTTCAAGTGCCAGAGAACGTCTGACCCTGCTCGATGTACCTGAGCACCAGATCAAAGAACTTGAGAAGAGTCGAAAAATTAAAAAGAATTTACATATTCATACCCCTGTGGCAGGTACCGTATTGCGTATCGGTGCGCGTAAAGGACAGCATGTCACCCCACAAACAGAACTTTATATGATCGCTGATCTGAGTACTGTATGGATCATTGCAGAAATATACGAATATGAACTCCCCTGGATCACCAAAGGCGACAGTGCTAAGGTCACACTCATTAGTGTACCTGGTAAAGTTTTCAAAGGGACAGTAGATTACATCTACCCTTATGCAGAGGCAAAGACACGGACAACGAAGGTAAGACTTGTCTTTAAAAATGATGATCTACGTTTACGTCCAGATATGTTTGCAGAGGTTAAAATACACGCACAGAATCAAAAAGATGCACTCATAATCCCTTCTGAAGCCGTCATCCGTTCCGGAAATGACACACAGGTATTCATAGTGAAAGGTGCAGGCAAATATGAACCGCGTATGGTTGAACTTGGTATAGAGTCAGAAGGTAAGGTTTCCATACTTTCAGGACTGAAAGAGGGGGAAGAGGTAGTAACTTCAGCACAATTCCTCATAGATTCAGAATCTAAGTTACGGGAAGCCACTGCAAAAATGACAGACCCAAGCCCAAAAAAAATGGATATGGAGATGAATACAAGCAAAGGGAGTAAACAATGATCAATGCCATAATTACGGCATCATTACGCCAAAGGTTTATGGTTATTCTTGCGATGCTTATTATTGCAGTGGTAGGTATATACTCTTATAAAAGTGCTCCTTTAGATGCCATACCTGACCTGTCTGATGTGCAGGTCATTATATTTACTGAGTATTCTGGTCAGTCTCCGCAAGTAGTAGAGGACCAAGTTACCTACCCATTGACCACAGCTATGCTGGCTGTACCAAACACAAAAGTTGTCAGAGGGTATTCATTCTTTGGCATGTCTTTTGTCTATCTCATCTTTGAAGATGACACCGATATGTACTGGGCACGTTCACGTGTCTTGGAGTCTCTCAATTATGTGAGTGGAAGACTCCCAAAAACTGTAAACCCTTCCTTAGGTCCAGATGCAACAGGTGTGGGATGGATATATGAATATACCTTACAAGATACTACTGGTAAACATGACCTCGCACAGTTACGTTCACTGCAAGACTGGTATATGCGTTACCCGCTGCAAACCGTCAAAGGTGTTGCAGAAGTAGCCTCTGTCGGCGGCTATGTAAAGCAGTATCAGGTTGAAGTAGACCCTAATGCCTTACAACGTTATAACATTCCTTTGGACAAAGTAAAAATGGCCATTAAAATGTCAAACAAAGATGTCGGTGGCCGGCTTATAGAGATGGGTGAAACGGAATACATGGTACGGAGTGCAGGTTACATACAATCGGTGGATGATCTCAATAAAATACCTGTAGGCGTAGACAAAGAAGGTACCCCCATACGGCTAAAGGACATTGCCAATGTCTTCATAGGTCCAGAGCTCAGAAGAGGTTTGGTCGACTACAATGGTGAAGGAGAAGTGGTCGGTGGTGTGGTCATTATGCGTTATGGTGAAAATGCCCTAGCTACCATACAGGCTGTACGTAAAAAACTGGATGAACTGCAAAAAGGCTTACCTGAAGGGGTAAAAATAGTGCCTGTGTATGACAGAGGGGACCTTATTGAAAGAGCGGTAGAGAGTCTGAATATCTCTTTGATGCAAGAACTCTTTATCGTGAGTTTGGTGGTTATCCTTTTCTTACTGCATGCACGTTCTGCTTTTGTAGCGATCATCACCCTCCCTCTGGGTATTTTAATGGCATTTATTGTCATGCGGATACAAGGACTTGATGCCAATATCATGTCCCTGGGAGGGATCGCCATTACCATTGGAACCATGGTCGATGGTGCCATCGTCATGGTGGAAAATGCCCATAGCCGTTTGGCTGAGGCAGTAAAAGAAAAAGGGAGGCAACTGCATGACAATGAGCGATGGGAAGTCATTACCAACTCTTCCAAAGAGGTAGGCCCTGCACTCTTTTTCTCTTTGCTGGTCATTACAGTCTCCTTTTTGCCTATCTTTACGATGCAGGCACAAGAGGGAAGACTCTTTAGTCCTTTAGCCTTTACTGCTACCTATGCCATGGCAGCATCTGCCATCTTGGCAGTGACACTTGTGCCTGTCATGATAGGCTATTTTGTACGGGGTAAGATCATTGCGGAAGAGAAAAACCCTATTAACAGGGCTTTACATGCTGTACATACACCCTTATTAAAATTTGCCATGAAATGGCGTACAGCAACTATGATTTTTGCTATTTCTATTTTGGCAGTGACCTATTATCCCTATTCTAAACTGGGAAGTGAATTTATGCCTCCCTTAGATGAAGGGGATGTACTCTATATGCCTACCATGTTTCCTGGTATTTCTATCACCAAAGCAAAAGAATTTTTGCAACAAAGTGACAAGATACTCAAAACGTTTCCGGAAGTAGAAAGTGTCTTTGGGAAAATCGGTCGTGCTGAGACGGCAACAGATGCTGCACCTCTTTCTATGGTAGAGACAACAATACGTCTTAAACCCAAAGAAGAGTGGCCAGACCCAAAGAAAAAGACACAAGATCTGATGAATGAATTTAATGCCGCTGTGAAATTTCCTGGTGTGGCAAATGCCTGGACCATGCCTATTAAGACCCGTATAGATATGCTCTCTACGGGCATCAAAACCCCTGTAGGTATTAAAGTTTCCGGTCCAGACCTGAATGTACTTCAAAAGGTTTCTAAAGATATCGAACAAGCCATGAAAACCTTACCGGAGACAAGCTCTGCCTTTGGAGACAGAGCTGTGGGAGGGTATTACCTCGACTTTGACATAGACAGAGAGAAAGCAGCACGTTATGGCTTAACTGTAGGTGCAGTACAAGATGTCATTCAAAGTGCCATTGGCGGTATGAATGTCACAGAGACAGTCGAAGGACTTGAACGTTACCCTGTGAATGTACGTTACCCCAGAGATCTACGTAGTGACAAAGAGACCTTAGAGCGTGTACTTATCCCTACACCTACTGGCATACAAATCCCTATGGCTATGGTAGCAAAAGTGGTTTATAGACGTGGTGCACCTGTCATCAAAAGTGAAGATGCCAGACCCAATGCATGGATCTATGTGGACCTTTCCACCTCCGACATCGGCGGGTTTGTCACAAAAGCCAAAAAAGTACTGGAAGAGACCGTAGACATCCCAGCAGGATACACCGTCACATGGTCAGGACAGTTTGAGTATATGGAACGTGCTGCACAACGGCTACAAATTGTAACACCTATTACCTTGCTCATTATATTTATACTTCTCTATATGAACTTTAAAAACGTCATAGAACCTGTCATTGTCATGCTTGCCATGCCCTTTGCACTCATCGGTGGAATTTGGCTCATTTACCTTAACGGCTACAATATGTCTGTAGCTGTGGCTGTAGGATTCATAGCCCTTGCAGGGATGGCTGCTGAGATCGGTGTACTTGTCCTAAGTTTCATCGATACTGAAGTAGAAAAACGGCGTAGCGAAAAAGGTGCTGCACTCAATACCGAAGAGATCAAAGAATCTGCCTTTTACGCTACTTCGCAAAGGGTACGTCCTGTCATGATGACAGCTGTATCGACCATGGCAGGACTTGTACCTATTATGCTTAGTGTGGCTACAGGTTCTGATGTAACACACCGTATTGCTGCACCTATGCTTGGAGGAATGTTAACAGTTACCATACTTAACCTCTTAGTGCTTCCCGTAATGTATAGCTTGGTTTTACAAATTAAAGAAAAGAAATTGGCAAAAAATGAAATATAAATGCATATACACATTATATACACAAAACTAACATATAATATGTAACCAAAATTAAAGGATAACAAATGACAAAAACAAAATTACTTATTGCAGCACTGGTAGCAACACTGGCACTTAGCACACAAGTTATAGCAGAAGATCACAAAGGGCATGATGCAAGTGAAAAAAGCATGAAATGTGGTGCAAGTATGAAAGAAAAAGCAGCAAAACCTTCAAAATGTGGTGCTGATCACATGAAAGAAAGTGGCGGTAAATGTGCAGGTAAAGAAGATGCTAAAAAAGAAGCTGCAACAAAGGAAACTGTAGAAAAAGCGCACGATCACTAATTAAATACCTCTCGTGTAGTCAACTTTGGCTACACCCTATATTCTTCATAATTACCCCTATTCCTTAACTAAATTTTAACCCTTGCTTCAAGTGCACGTGAGAGTGACATAATATCTATATTTTCAAGTTCTACTCCGGTAGGTACGCCTTGTGCTATTTTTGTAAAATGTATATCCAGGCCTTTTAACTTATCTTCTATATACAGGATCATGGTATCGGTTGCAATGCTGGGAGGAAAGGCAAAGATGATCTCATCTACCCCGCCTACCGCATAAAAAAGATGGTCATCATCCATATCACGTACTTCTGTCACTACATAGTAGACTCCAGAGAACTGCCCACTCTCTTCAATAGTCAAAATATCTTTTGCAGACTGCACAATGCACAGCTTCGTACTGTCACGGTAAGCATCTGAGCAGATCGTACAAAGCTCATCTACGCTCATGTTATGACATTTGGAACAGCGTTGTATGGTATTGACACCTGTTTCGAGTGCATGCGCCAACTTCATAGCAGCAAAACCATCTTCCATCACCGCATGGTAGGCTAAGCGAATGGCTGTTTTTTTGCCAATAGAAGGCAGAGAGCTAAATGCATCTACCAGGTTTTCAAAAGCTTCTATCTTATGATGTTTGGGCATTAGTCTCTCATATAGTCAGAGGCTTTAGAGTACTCAACCACTGACTTGATAAATGTGACCACCTTTTGATGTTCCGGATGTGCATCGTACAGTTCCAAGCCCTCTTTTGTTTCAAAAACTGCGATGAGACTCAAGTCCATCGCACGATCAGACTCTATAAAATTGACACCTACATCTATACTTCTGAGACTGGGGATGGCTCCCATAAGGTTATCGAGCATCTGTTTGGCCTGAATAATATTGGCCTTTTTGTTCTCTTCTTTGAATTTAAACATCACGATGTGTACGAGCATAAGTCACAACCCCTTTTATGTTTTTGGCATTATAACAAAATTATGGTAGAATTCGCCAAAATTATTCCCCTATATATGAGAATAAACGATGGAGAAATAGATGACAGAAATGTGTTATTATGAAGTATTGGAAGTAAGCCGCGATTGTTCAGGTTCTGAACTCAAAAAAGCGTACCGTAAACTTGCTATGAAATACCACCCGGACAGAAACCCTGATGACAAAGAAGCAGAAGATAAATTCAAAGTTGTCAATGAAGCCTACCAGGTACTCTCAGATGAAGAGAAACGGTCTATCTATGACCGTTATGGTAAAGAAGGACTGGAAGGCCAAGGTATGGGACGTGGCGGCTTCGGTGGTGCCAACATGGATGACGTAATGGATATGTTCAACTCTATGTTTGGCGGCGGTTTTGGCGGCGGGAGAAGCCGTAGAGACCCGAGCCAGAAATATGCCCTTGATTTTGAGATCGAATTGTCACTTGAATTCCATGAAGCGGTCTTTGGATGCAAGAAAGACATAGACATGACCTACAAGACACCATGTGAGGACTGTGATGGTACAGGGGCTAAAGATGCAAAAGTAGCGTCTTGTGACTATTGTGGTGGCCAAGGACAGGTACTTATGCGTCAAGGGCCTATGCAGTTTGCACAGACCTGTCCAAAATGTCACGGACAAGGTACTGTTATAAAAGAAGCCTGCCCCTCTTGTGAGGGAGAAGGCTACCATGTCAAAGAAGATACGGTAACACTTACCATTCCTGCCGGTGTAGATACAGGGAACCGCTTGAGAGCACAAGGGTATGGAAATGAAGGTCGAAACAACCAACGCGGGGATCTCATCTTTACCTTTGTCGTCAAAGAAGATGAGAACTTTGTACGTAACGGTTCAGATATTTACATAGAAGTACCTGTGTTCTTCACACAAGCCATACTGGGAGAGACCCTTTCCATTCCCACACTCGACGGAGAAATGGAGCTTGAACTAAAAAAAGGTACCCTAGACAAAGAGCAGTATGTTTTCCCTGGTGAAGGTGTGGTAGATGTACATTCCGGACAAAAAGGCCGTTTGGTCGCCCAGGTGAAAATGATACTTCCTAAAAAAGTAAATGAAGAACAAAAAGAGCTCCTCGAAAAACTTCAAGAGAGCTATGGGGTAGAGAGCCGCCCTCATAAGAGTACCTTTGAAGGTGCATTTGACAGAGTAAAGTCTTGGTTTAAAAACTAATTTTCTTCCCCTTGATCCACATCTTTTTCTTTCAGTACATATAGGTTTTATACCTATATGTACTTTCATTAACCATCCTCCCCTATACTATTATCAGTATAATTTTTCAAAACTAAACAACAATTATTTTCCTTTAAGTTTAGAAAGGTTATTATTCACAAAGGATAAAAATTATCCTTAAATAAAAAGGAGTTCTTATGGCACGCAGAGGAAATTCAATTATAAAAGATCTTGATATCACGGATATTATTACGAAACTAAACAAAGCATATGCGGATGAATGGCTAGCATACTACCAGTACTTCATAGAATCAAAAGTAGTAAAAGGCATTATGAAAGATGCAGCTATCGCAGAACTTGATCAACATGCAGCAGATGAACTAAGACATGCAAATTTGGTTGCTGACCGTATATTGCAGTTAGGGGGAACACCTTTGCTTAATCCTAAAGATTGGTTTACCCATACAAACTGTGGTTATGAAGAACCAAAAAACTTTGATGTGGTAAGCATTTTAGAAGATTCTATTAAAGGTGAGCAATGTGCTATCTCTGTCTACTCAGAATTGGCAGACTTGACAAGAGACAAAGATATCGTTACTTACGATATTGTCTCTCAAATACTTGCAGATGAAGTAGAACACGAAGAAGATTTACAGGCACTCTATGATGATATAACAGAATTCATCACAGATATTAAAAGAAACATAAACTAAGGAAAATAATATGAAACAGTACGAAACATACAAATGTGACACATGTGGTAACGAAATAGAAGTTCAAAATGTGGGTGGTGGAACACTTACCTGCTGTAAAGAAGAGATGAAATGTATCACCGAAAACCTTACTTCTGTAAATCTTATGAAAGCGTTTGCAGGGGAGAGTATGGCAAGAAATAAGTATGACCTTTTTGCAGACATCGCGGAAGAAGAAGGATGGCACTCCATCTCACGTCATTTTAGAGAAGCAGCTATCAATGAAATGTGGCATGCACGTGCAGAGTATAAAGCTTACCATAAACTTGTGGATGGAGAAGAGCTTGAAGGCACACTTAAAAACCTTGAGACAGGCATGGAGGGGGAACACTATGAACATACTGAGATGTACCCTAACTTTGCAGCCATCGCCAAAGAAGAAGGGCATAAAGACCTAGCACGCCTTTTTACTGCCATTGCCAAAGTAGAAGTAGAACACGAAAGAGAGTATGAATCACTAAAGCAAGCGATGATAGAAGATGGCTTCTTTGAGAGTGATGAAGAAGAGTACTGGGTCTGTGAAGTCTGTGGCCATGTACACAGAGGTAAAAAAGCACCTAAAGTCTGTCCTTTATGTAAGGTAGGTCAAGAGTACTTTAAACGTGAGCATCTTTATTAAACTACCTTTTGATGCAAAATAACTTTCGTCGATGATGGGGTGAAGTCTGCCTCATCATTGTGCTTATCGTATGCGATCACATACACTTCATCCCCACTTTCCAAATAATTATTTTCACC
>DQVY01000224.1 GCA_015661535.1 Sulfurovum sp.
CCTGCAGCGATACCACCGCCAAGGACACCCCCGACAATAGAATGTGTTGTAGAAACAGGGGCTTTAAGCCAGGTTGCAAGATTTAGCCAAAGTGCCGCTTCCAAAAGAGCAGCCGACATGGCATACACAAAAATCATCGGATCATCACCAAATGCAACAGGGTCAATGATGCCTTTTTTAATGGTACCCACCACATCACCACCAGCAATTAAAGCACCAGATGCTTCAAAAACAGAAGCAATTAAAATTGCTCCAGCAATGGTAAGTGCCCCAGAACCCACAGCAGGTCCCACATTGTTAGCCACATCATTCGCACCAATATTCATTGCCATGTACGCACCAAATACTGCGGCAAGGACTAAAAACCCGCCATGTGCTATTTGCCCAATAATGCTGTTTGCATAAAAAGCCACTGCCACAGCGAAACCTGCACCTAAAATCATTTTAAATGTATTATTCATTATTTTCCTTTTTACTATTGCTGATATTATATAAAAAAAGTATTACAGAAACGTTACCAAATGGTTATAAAAAGTAGTTAGGGAAGAGAGAACACAAGAGAATGGGCAAAATGCCCACCTCAAAAAAGAAAAAAAGAAGGTCTAGAATTTATAAATCATATCCAGTTGAACACGTTCATAGTCTGGCTCGCCCACATAATTGTTTTTCACGTTACTTTGATAAATTGTATTGAAGAAGAAGCTACCTGCAAGATAAAGGTTTTTACCCGCTTTGTATTTTGCTCTAATCGCATGACCTTTAGCAGCAGTTCCTCCACCAAAGTTATCTGAGTCAGAGTATGCACCAAGTGTCGCATCTTCTTGAAGATCAGTATATGAGTATTTGACTTGCCAATCATTTATATTTTTAGCTTTACCCAACTTAATTGCGACATCGTATCCGAAGTTATCATTGCTTGCAGCCATATTGTAAACCACTCCGGCTGCAACTTTCAATGGCATACCAAAGACATCTTTAAACTGAAGTTCTGCAAATCCCTCAACAAGATGGTAATCATTTGCATACAATTTCTCACCATTTACAATGACAATACTATTTCCTTTACGTGAACCAAAAAGACGCGTGTTCCCTTTGAACCCATCATAATAGTAGAGACCCGCACCTAAATTAAGCTTTGCCGCGTCTAGTTTTATCTTTTGTACATATTGAGCGACAAAAAGGTTCACATCATCCTTCGCAACTGATGCTTCTTCCAAAGTGGGTTGATTTACACCTAAAGTGATGATTCTTGACTCATCTTTGTACTGGTAATTTACTCCATTCATCGAAACATCATTATCCCAAACAAGTTGTGATTTTAGGGGTCTGTACATCATGTAAGGTTGTCTACCTACTTTATACGTAGAGTTACCAGACTTATATGCTAAACCTAAAATATTAAATCTAAGTGACTTCCAAAAGTAGTCACTCACAGCCTTGTCTTTAAAGAATGTCTGGTTTCCTGAGGTTGGGTTTGCAAAACCAGATCTCATCCCTACTTCAAAGTGAAGTTCATTGGTAAGATCCACCACTGCACCTATTCTTAAACGGTATCTATTTCTATACTTATTGTCTTTGTCATCTCTTTCTATACTCTCATATCTTAATCTTAAATCCCCTTTGAAATGTAATCTATCAAGCATCTCTTTTTCATGTACAGGTAGTGCACTATACGAAGCATTTTCTTTCTTTTTTTCAATGCGTTCATGTGGGTGTTCAATATAGGCTTCAGCCATTGCTATTGTTGCCAGTGCCATCATTGATAATACAATTTTTTTCATTTTTGGTCCTTGTTTTATTTTATGGACGGAAGTATAGAAAAAATTGGTTACAAAATTGTTACTATTATGTTATATTTAAAATTTTGCAGATATTTTCAGACTCAAAGTTCTCCCTGTTTTATACCTTCGTGTCACTAGATCGTCTTGTGTCCACACCACCTCATCATCCAAAATATTCCCTGCTTTCACCCTTATATCATAATCATAACCATAATGAAACTTCTCTATCCATACCAGGTCTAAAAGTGTTGCAGGTTGTTCATATTGGTCAAACTCTTTATCTGGTCCGTCTATCACCCCTACTTTACGAATACGCTCTGCCATATGGTTCAAGTTTATAAGCACCGAACGGTCTTGGGCTTCATACCCTACAGTGACATTCAACACATACGGAGACAAACCTTGCAGCGCTCTACTGTCAGAAGTTAATGTTTTTTTCTGTTCTTCTGTCAAGGTTACTTCAGAAAAATTGTAAGAGAAATTCCCCGCCACATAATAATTAACTAAATTACCATGTATAAACTCAAGGTTTTTTCTTCCATCAATTTCAAACCCGTACAGGGTTGCAGATTCAGAATTGGCAAAAGAATATTCAGGCAAAGAAGAAGATGGCACCATCACATCTTCAATAGGATTCTCCATATATTTATAAAATAATCCCAATTTTACATTTTCAGTATTCGAAATAAAATGACTGTATTTAAGGTCAAAGTTGTAAATAATGGTATTTACCAGATCAGGATTCCCTCTTATAGTTGCCACATCAAAGGGGTGAAAATAAGACCCCTCCGTAAATTCTCTCATGTCTGGCATGATGTAGGTTTTTGAGGCAGCCAAGTCTATATAATTGTTTTCATTATGTTTATACTTCAAAGATATGGAAGGGAAATAGTCTTCAATACTAAGTGAATCTTGTACCTTCTGGATCAATCTTCTTTTTGTAATATCAGGATTGTCACTGTCTTCTTTATATTGATCTATCTTTTGACTCAAGCTTACATACCGTAAGCCAAGCAGTACTTCAAGTTTTTCAAAAGGTTTCGTCAACCATGATACATAAGGACTCTGCTCATCAACATAGCCATCATAATAATCTGCTGCTTCAAAAAGCGGTTGCACATTAAAAGGTCTATAATCATAAGGGTAAGCAGGTAAAACATAATTACTGTAAATACTGTCAATAGGCATTATTAACTGACGGTCCGAAACAAAAGAGCCCCCTTCTTTATTGAGATAAAATTTATCTTGTCTTGAAATTCTCTCTTTAGAGGAAACATTGATACCATATTCAACAAACTCTCCCTCTGAAAAAAGAGACAGCTCATGTTTATTTGTCAGGTAAAATGCTTTTAGGGTGTCATCTGAGTTAATACTCACACTCATATGCTGTCCACCAACAGTATTGTCATTAAAGGTAATACCATTCTCTGTAATATAATTGTATTGGTAATTGTTCGGCTGGTAATACTCTGCTGTACTGTACTGTGCTCCAAATTTTAAATTGGACTCCATGTTAAACACTTCATAGTCAAAATCTCCGGAGAACTGGTCAACATTCATTTCACGCTCTTCCCAGTTCAGATTATAATATGTCAAATCAGCGTAGTTTGAACCGATGATCCCCTGGGTTACCCGTGTTGTTTTGACTGAATTCTTTGTATAAAGTTTGGTATATTTCAAACGCAATACATCCATATAGTTATACCCTACATTTAACATACCCCCATGGGCTATGTTTGTTGAAGTACTGTCAATCGTTCCAAATTTCGATGCTTCTGGATTGTATTTTCCATTAGTGTCAAAATCGTATCCGAAAAACTCTTCAGGGACATAATTACTCTTTTGTACATAATTATAGTTCGCATAGACAGTGATATGATGATCATCATTGATGTCAAAACTTTTTGCACCCTCAACTGCACCACCAAAGCCAGGTTTTAATTTTGTCTGATGCACACCATAAATACGATTAGGGTACATACGTGTCAATTCTGAAAGTTCTTCTTTGGTGAAATCCCTTGTTGTGAAAGAGGGAGTTCTCTCTCCTACTTGTATACGAGATGCATCAAGAATAGGCTGGGGAATATTTCTAAAAGATCTGTCATACCCCGTCCAGTCTGTCGCAGAACCCACATAATCGTTCTGTATGGTATTTGTATAGCTGTTGACCTCCCCACCCAGTGATATTTTAATAAAATCTTCATCAAAACGCTCTTTGGTACGAATGTCAATATACCCGCCTCCAAAAGAAGAAGGAATATTTGCAGAAGCACTCTTCTGTACGATCATGGACCCAATGACCGAAGAAGGGAAAATGTCTAAAGGTACTGTTCTTTTAAGCGGATTGGGAGAAGGTAAAGGCAATCCATTCATCTCTATGTTTGAATACCGTTCTCCCAAACCTCTAACATAAATACTTTTGCCATCTACCAGGGTTACACCAGTCACCCTTCTCAGTGCAGCTGCCGCTGTTGAATCTCCTTTTTTACTCATCTCTTCTGCCCCGATAATACTGGCAACGGCATTAATATTTTTCTCTTCTGAAATAATATCTGTTAAAGAACCTTCTATTTTTGGTGCAAGGACCACATACTCTTCAAGCTCCATACTTGCAGGTGTCAACGTAATACGTCGTGAGGTAGTACCATTTTTGGCTACCTTTACCCCGGAAACAGTTTGTGCAGAATAGGCAGTATGTACTACCGATATGCTTAAAGCTACCCCTGAAGGTACCTCAACAGAAAACCTTCCGTTGGCGTCTGTTCGTGCATCTACCGTAGTTCCTTTTACAAACACTCTCGCCCCAGAAATAGGTGTTTTCCCTTCAGAAGAGAGTACCTGCCCCTGCAGCCTTCCTTTTCCTGTCACCTTCAATGCTGTTTTGCTTTTCTCCTGTGTCAATTTACCCACAGGGGTGTCTACCGTAACCATAGGTGTTCGAGAAGATCTTGAAAATGTAGAGACCACTTGTGTATCTCTCCCCTCTTTGATCAAGATCGATTTTTTATAATACCCAAGGTTGATCTTGTCCATACCGCGCCCTACCACTTCCACAATATGTGAACCTATAGGAAGCGTAACTTTCAAAGAGCCGTCAATATCACTCTTGAAGACTCTTTTACCATCCACTGTTACCACCGAACCATGTAAAGGGCTTTGATCTTTAAACACAAACACAGAAAGTGTTCCTGTACTTTCTTGTGCTGTTCCTGCAACCGTAACGGCTAAAAGCAGTAAACAAAATTTTATTATATGTTTCATTTTATATGCACTCCATACTGTTATCTTGACACTTTTCTATATTTTTACGAATGATAGTTGCTTTGGAGAACAATCCATCGTCTGTGATCTTTTTCAACTGTACCTCTGCTTCCACATAATCTTTAGCCATATAATAGGCATAGGCAACGGCATAACGAATGTTGTCATCATCAAGCATCTTGTAGCGTTTTAAGGCATCAATGAGGCCTATGACTTTTTCATACTCTTTACGTTCCACATAAATGGCTATCTTCTGTTTCAGTTTCTCTTTCTTGTCACTTATCTGAGAATTCAAATACAAGGCATGAGGTATCAACCCAACCCTTCTATAGAGTTCAGCAGCCTCTTTTACATATTTATGCTCATAATAAGACCCCTCTTCAAAAAGACCGGCTGTAGTGAACGCCATTCCTTTTTTCATATAGAGCTGTCCCAGTAACATGTGAACCTTCGCATCTTTGGGAAACATCATCTTTGCTTCTTCAAGTACTTTAACCGCTTCTTCTCTCTGTCCGCCTGCCTGTAACATTTGAGACAGTGCCATATACTCTTTAGCTGTAGGTCTAGAACGTTTCATATACGCTTTAGCTGACACGATCGCTTCCTGATAAAGCCCTAACTCTGCAAAATAGTAAAACTTCTGCTTCAAAAGAGACTGATCTTTAGGAAAACGTCTGGCTCCCTGTGTCAATATTTCTACAGCCTTGTCTTGTTGCTTCGCTTTCCAGTAGCAGTCTGCCCTAAGCATATACTCAGCCGCTTCATCTCTTCCTTTAGCGCCTTGAAGATCAAGATAATGTACTGTTCCCATATAATCTTTTATTTTATAAGACTCTTGACTTAAATAACTGTAAAGTTTTTGCAAACTTTCACGTCGTATCTTCTCTGCATCAAATAGAGGTTTTTGACTTTTTACTACCTTTTTTTCAGACCCAACACTAAAAAGATGTTTTCGCTTCTCTTTTTCTGTGACAGGTGCCATGTAGACTTTCTTTTTTGTCTCGATCACCGCTCTCTTCAGTGCAGCGATCGCTTCTGCATGTCTCTCTTTACGCATGGCGATCACACCTTTGATGGTGTAATACTTTGCCAAGTCAAGGTTCTTATCATAGGCTTTCGCCTCTTGAAGGGAAACTTTGGCTTTATCAAATGCACCATCATACACAAGCATACTTGCCAAAGAGAGGTGATCTACCTCTGTTTCCTCTTCTTGTGTAGCCTCTGCAAAAGCAAAGAGGCACATTATGAGTATTGCTAGTTTAAATTTCATCTCTACCCCTTAGTTAAAGTCAAATCTGACTTTTTGTTTTGCCCATACTTTCACAGGTCTGCCCTTATACTTCCCCGGAGAAAACCTCCAAGAGCGTATACCTCTAAGTGCTGCCGCATCAAATACCCCCGGAGGAGAAGATTGCAATACTTTTGCCGCTTCTATACTTCCATCCGTATCGATCAAAAGATTTACAACCACATACCCTTTAATGTGCTTTTTCATAGCAGAGGCTGGGTACTGCATAGGTGAACGCGAGACTACCCTTGGTTTGGTATCCACCGTACCTTCACTCATTGCAGCGTTTCTGGCGATCTCACCCAAAAGATCATTGGGATCTCCTGCAATGTTTCCCAGCTCAAACTCAGGAATGTCCATCTCAATGCCCCCCAGCAAAGAAGAGAGGTCAGGCAAAGGTGCCTTTGGTGTTCTCTTCTTTTTTGGCTTTGGTTTTGGTTTTGGTTTTTTGATCTCTTGTTTCACTTTGGCCAACTTCATGTAGCGCATAGGATCTTTTTTCACTTCTTCTTTTTTCTTCACATCTTTAGAGAAAGAGACAACCAGTACCATCATCAGTACCGCACCCAGAAACATAGCCAAGAGTGCCGTAAATACTCTTTTTTGTTTCATTTTTTTTGCCTGATACATAGGGTGTTATCCCATCTCTTTCGTTGTAGAGACAGCCACATCTTTAGCACCAGACATACGACACTCATCCACAACATCAATCAGTCTCTCTACAGGTATAGAAGTATCAGATATCACCAATACCGCTTTCTCATTGTTGCCACGGAGCAGATCTCTCAACTTAGACTGCACTGCCCATAGTTTGACAGGCTGGTTGTCAATGTAGATCTCATTGTCTTTGTCTATATATACACGTACCACTTTAGAAGAGGCTTTACTTGCTGAAGCCGCTGAAGGACGGTTTAGATCCAACTTCATATCTTTCACAAATGTGGTCGTAACCATAAAAAAGATCAACAATATAAATACCATATCGATCAATGGAGACACATCGATATTGTCAATATTCTGTTTTCTGGGTCTAAATCTCATACTCGTCCTTTGCACATATTACATCTGCGATCTGTTCGAACTCAAGTTCGTATCGCTCTTCCTGTCTATCTAACACTTTCCCGAAAATAAGCCCGGGCACAGCAACCACCAATCCCAGTTCTGTTGTAAACAGGGCTTTTGAGATACCTCCGGAAATAGAGTTCCCCTGAGAGAACATCGAACTTGACTGCAAAGCATCAAAAGTCTCTATCATCCCGATGACCGTTCCAAGCAATCCTATCAGTGGTGCCAGTATCACAATCGTCTTTACCAAAGTAGAATATGTCCCGGTCATCATCATATAAGGGGCCAAAGCATCTACCACAAAATGTCTACATGATTTTCCATGTTCCTCTGCCTCTTTTGCTGCAGCGATGGCATCTGCTGCCGCATAGTCAAGAAGCCCTCTCATCGCTTGTGTTTCACCACGCTTTTCATGTTTTTCTACCAAACGTCTTACATTTCCCTTAGTACCTCTTCTCAATGTCAAATACCTATACCCAAGTCCATACCAGAGAGCCAAATTAAGTACAAAAAGTACCCACATCACTACTCCTCCGGTGTTCATTAAAGAGATAAAGCTTCCAAGCATCTCAGACATCTCTAATTCTCTCTACGTGTTTTCTCAAAAACATTGATCACATGCAGGGCACTCTGCTCCATTGAATCTTTAATCTTCTGTGCCCATCCTGAAAGTAAATTTCCAAGTAGAAGCAGAGGAATAGCCACAACAAGTCCCAACATAGTCGTTACCAATGCCTCAGAGATACCACCTGAAAGCAACTTCGGGTCTCCCGTACCATGCTCGGTAATAATGTCAAAGGTAGAGATCATCCCTGTCACAGTTCCCAAAAGTCCAAGCAGCGGTGCCACCGCAGCGATCACCAGCACAAATGCCCCAAATCTATCGATAGCTGAACTTTCATTCAAGATGTTCTCTGTCACAATATCTTCTATATGTTCTCTGTCCCTTGTAATGTTTCTCAATGTTGCTTTTAATACTCTTGCAGTAGATCCCTTGTATCCTTTTATAGCTTCCTGCGCTGCAGGGACACCGCCTTGTTTCATATTTTCAACCACTGTTGCTGTCAATTTCTCAACATTTGATCCTGACTTGGAGAGTAACATTACTCTAAAAACGATCAAAAGCATTCCCAGTGCACCCAAGGCTAAAATAATATAACCTATCACACCGCCGGCTCTCACCGTATCTCCTACCGTTTTTTCTTTCTTGAACTCTACCTCCTTATCAAGGTTTTCATACATAAAGATATCTAAACTCTCTAACTTGCTATTCGAATGTAAGGCTTTTGCATCATCCGAAGCATCTTTGGAGTTCCAGAGTTTGTATTTGCCTTCACCGGCAGGGGCTAATGCACCTGCCGCCTCTTTGGCCAATCCATACGCTGCGATATTCCCTACCTTAACAATGTCTGCCTCTACCGGCTTTCCACTAGGAAGATAAAACTTTCCTTTTTCTACTCTTACAGAAGAGAGTGTGTCATAAAGTTTTGCAGCTTTATCAAAAGCCATCGTCAGCTTTTCAACATTATTGCTTCTGTTGCTTTCATCGATCGCTACACCATACTCTTGAAGTGCCGCTATTGCCTGCATCGTAACGGTGGAAGTAATATCACCATTCTCAGCCACTTCAGATGCTTTTTTGCTCAGGTTTTCAAGTTTCTCCTGTGCTATACTCAATGCATCCGATACCTTGATCAACTTCTCTTGAAGTGCATTAAGTTTTTCCCCTGCTTTGGCGATCTCTTCTTTCTGATCACTCTCTTCTTTGATAAACCTGCTTTGCAGCTCACTCTTTTGTGCTTTCAGAAAAGTATATTCTTTCTTGTACGCATTGGAGAGTTCAGAGGCACTCAAATTTACGACAAACAACATCATGCTAACTATTAATAATACTTTTTTCATCTATTTTGCTCCTGCTACGATCAATGCATTCGGTAAAG
>DQVY01000279.1 GCA_015661535.1 Sulfurovum sp.
GTCCAAAAGCGATCAACTTCACGATCGCGACTAAGATAGAGATAAAAAAGATATCTGCCATACTCCAGGGTGTAATATGCGCAAGCAGAATCAGCAGTTCTTTTGTCAATACTTTCCCCCGTCTTGCCTTTAAAAGGCTAAACAGTACTATATTAATGACAAAGATCATCAAAGGAAAAATAAAAACCAAAAATGCACAGAGTAAACCTACCAAGTAAAAGCCGCTGTCAAGCAAAGAAAAAATAGTTTTAGGAATAGTAATGAACTGTTCGGTGCCTAACATATCTAATTGTATCAAGGGAAAAAGATTTGCCAAAATAAAAAAAATGAGTCCAGTAATACTCAATGCCAGTGCATGGGTGATGAGTTTGGAGTCATAACGGTATAAAACAGCATCACAGGCAGAACATAAAGCATTGCTCCCATCTTGTATTGGCTGCTCCTCATTCAAGGTATAACATTTATGACAAATAATATAGTTATCCAGCGCATCTTCATTTTCAAGTTTCATGGTTATAATTATAGCTAACCAACCTAGAAGGTGTATGATGAAAATCTTGAGTATCAATAAAGTTTTACAATACAAGGGTCTTTCTATTGATAGCATTCAAGAGTCTGCCCTTTCTATGGAAACACATATTGAAGCATACAACTACATCATCATTAATGGTGGAGACGGTACCATACGCCGTGTCGTCAAAATACTGCATGCTATGCCGCACCATGCTTCTATCATTTTGAACCCTACAGGCTCTTTTAATGTCATTGCCAAGCTTCATCGTGTACCTAAACTGGAAAACGTACTTGAAGATCTAAGTTACAACAAAACACTTCCCACCACAACACAAACGTATTATAGTCTCAATGAAGAAATATTTTTATTTTCAGCAGGCAACATGGGTGATGTACAGCATATTTTACTTTCAGAGACATTGCGTTTTGGTATCTTGAAAAATGGTATGGCAAAGTATTTGCTTTCTGTACTCTTTTTACTGCCTGTGCACCTCATCATGACACCCTTCATGCTATTAAGTAAAAGCAGGTTCTTCATATTTACCCCTGCCTCTTTCATCGCAAAATTTGGTACTTTTTATGGAAAAGTAGAACAAGATCTTCACATCAATTTACACGATCACTATAACCACCTGGAGTTAGATGGAGATGTCGTAACGATCAAAGAACCATTGATCCATATACAAAAAGCAGGA
Organism: Sulfurovum sp.; assembly: GCA_015661535.1. Taxonomy (GTDB): domain Bacteria; phylum Campylobacterota; class Campylobacteria; order Campylobacterales; family Sulfurovaceae; genus Sulfurovum. The sequence continues at coordinate 1,209 of DQVY01000279.1, forward strand.
GAGTTGGCAATTGTCAGTTCCTCCTGATAATGCTGTTTCAGAATAAACAGAGACCCTATTTTTCCAACTTAATGGTAAAAACAGGGGTCTCATAGAGTCAATTTTAATCAAAATGGAGTAGATTTATACCGAAGTCACTTTTTTTAAACTTTGAAATCCAAAAAGCAAAAATATCGGCTGAGTTGGAACGGGGAATTCGCAAGTGACTCAACTTTATTTAAGTATATAATAAAATACTATTTTTACCACTATTTTTCACCGCATATAAGGCATCATCTGCATTGCGTATGGCAACTTCTATATCTTTGTCCTCTGTAAAATCAACATTTGAGATACCCAGACTCACCGTGACAGATACTGTACTATTCTCACCTATTTTTATGCTCTCTTTCTCTATCGATGCACGTATATTTTCTGCAATAAGCAGGGTTGACTTTTCATCTGTATGCGGTAAAAGTACAATAAATTCTTCTCCTCCAAACCTACATACAACGTCACTTTTACGCGTAAATTCTAAAAGTATATTGGCGATTGTAATGATCACCCTGTCCCCTGCCTGGTGTCCATAGGTGTCGTTGACAAATTTAAAATTGTCTACATCTAACATCATTAGGGACAAGGTTGATCTTTCACGTTTGAGAAGATTAAAAATATTTTCTGACACTTCAGAAAAATATCGTCTGTTATAGAGTTTGGTCAAAGGATCGGTAGAAGCCAACAACTTGAGTTCATCTTTTGCGACTTCCAGGTCAAGTGTACGTTGTTTCACTTTTTCTTCCAGATCATTATAGACAACGGTATTTTCAATGGAGATAATGATTTGTCCACTCAAGTGTTGCAACAGCTGTACTTTATTCTCTGTAAATACCCCTGAAAGCAGATTATTTTCCAGATAAATGATACCTTTGAGTTCACCTTGCAGCATCAGTGGTGCACATAGCAGAGACTTTACCTCCCTTGAAGAGACAGCAGTACGATCAAAAAGATCACTCTGTGCCATATCGTGGATGACTATGGACTCTCTACTTCGCAATACATAGTTCACTATAGGCTGCTCTATAGCATCACTCTCTTTATAAGAAATATTTTGAAGTACTGTTGTTTCCCCTGTCATGGTATTTGAAGAGGCTTGTATATGAAAGTCCCCATTTTTTTCTAAGAGTAAAAAACCATGCTGCGCAGCGGCATTTTCAACAATTATTTGTATCAGTGTTTTCAGTAAACTGGAAAATTCATACTCTTTTGCAATCACTTCTGATGCTTTTATCAAGGCATGGACATCAAAATGTATGCTGTTCACAGATTCCAGTGCTTTATCCTGCTTCATGCCTAAAGCATGAAAACGCTTATGAGACGCAGCCTCATAGACCTTTGCCGCTTTGTGCTGTCCCAATGCAGTATACAATTCAGAGGCAAGTCTATTGGCTATAGCCGCCAACTGTTTCTGACCATAGATATCTGCCACTTCAATGGTTTTGTCATAATACCAAAATGCTTTGCCATGATTTTTCTTTATCCGAAACATCTCAGCTTGTAAAAGATGGGCTCTTGGCAGAAAATTCTCAGCACAGCCTTCTGACCATACAATAAATTTATTTTTAATACGTTTTATTTTTCTTTTATAGTTTACTTGAAGCGTAAAATTTGCATCTTCATACAATTGGGCTAAGATCAAAGCATCATAGAACATATGTTCTGTATAGTGGAGCATACCTTTGGAGGACTTCATAAACTTTTTACCCTCAAGACTCA
>DQVY01000247.1 GCA_015661535.1 Sulfurovum sp.
TATTCGTTAGCCATTTTTTAATCCTTAGTTGTAAGTTCGTTCACTGTCACTGAACTTAAAAAAATACCTCTAAAGATACTTATTTAAATCCATTTGGGTCGGCTTTGACAGGCTCAGCCACCTTATATTTTAAGGTCACTGAGCTTGTCGAAGTGCTACATGATTCTTTTTGCAAGTTGTTCAGGCAAGATGCCTAAACTCTCTTCCACCAATTTTGTATTTCCATGGGTAATGAAGGCATCATCATACTCAAAAGAGGTTAATGTCACATCTTCTATCTTGTTTTCACTCAAACACTCCAAAATAGCAGAAGCCACACCGCCCATTTTGGCAGAGTCTGAAAATACATACCATTTTTTGTAGTTTTTAGAAAGATCTACAAGCATCTCTTCATCTAACGGTTTCACAAAACGTAAATCCAAAATACCCACTTTGGCTTCGACAAGCTCAGCCACCGGCTTAATGACCGTTCCCTGAGCTTGTCGAAGGGAAATCAATGCTTTTTCTGTTGCCTCAGCTCTTCCCACACCATTTCCATAGCCTATGAAGAGTATCTCTTCGCCCTCTTGCAGCAAAACAGACTTACCCAGTTCAAAACCGGGGCTCTCTTTGTCTTCTGCCAAAAATGCCCCTCTAGGGTATCTAAATGCACAAGGGTGCGTATACTCTTTTGCAAATGCCATACAAAGTTTCATCGTTGTTTCATTGTAAGGTGCCATGAGTGTCATATTGGGAATACCACGCAGATACGAAATATCAAATGCCCCTTGATGGGTCTCACCATCTTCACCCACAATACCTGCCCTGTCCAGTGCAAAGGCTACTCCCAGGTCCATCAAGGCAATGTCATGAATGACTTGGTCAAATCCCCGCTGCAAAAAGGTTGAGTAGATAGTACAGAAAGGTTTAAAGCCTTCTTTCGCCAAAGGTCCCATAGAAGTGACTGCATGCTGCTCCGCGATCGCTACATCCCAAAAACGTTCTGGGTATTTTTCAATGACGGCTGACATGCCTGTACCTGTAGGCATGGCGGCCGTAACCCCCACTACCTTTTCGTCTGCATCTGCTAAGTCAACTAATGTTTCAGAAAAAATGGCTGTTGCTGCTTTTGCACCGGCTTTTTTAGGTGCAATACCTGTTTTAAGATCAAAAGCACTTACCCCGTGCCAATGTTCTTTTGTACCCTCTGCAATTTCATACCCTTTGCCTTTGGTCGTTTGCGCATGAATGATCACCGGTTTACCCAATGCTTTCGCCACTTCCATTGTCTCGATGAGTGATTCAATGTTATGTCCGTCCACAGGACCAATGTACTCTATGCCCATCTCTTCAAACAAAATACCCGGAGTAATGAGCTTAAAAGACTCTTCAAAACGTTTTGCCATATAGTGTGCAGACTCAGGCATATGCTCTAAGACTTTTTCTACTTTCCCTTTAAATTTCTGGTAAAAAGAGCCTGCCATCGTTTGTGAAAGCAGTTTCGATATGGCGCCAATAGGTTTTGCAATACTCATCTCGTTGTCATTCAGTATAATGACCACAGGATATTTCCTGTCCCCCAATTCATTCATCGCTTCATACACCATCCCCGCAGACATAGATCCATCACCTATAAGTGCCACAGGTATGCGATCTTCACCTTTAAGGGCTATGGCTTTTGCAGCACCCACAGCCAAAGAGATAGAGGTTGAGGAGTGCCCTGCCACATAATAGTCATATGTGGACTCTTTGGGTTTTGTATAGCCGCAGATACCATCAAATTGGCGAAGTGTATCAAAGTCATCCCAGCGGCCCGTCAACAATTTATGGGCATAAGCCTGGTGGCTTACATCAAAGATAAAAGGATCTTTCTTCACATCAAATACTTTATGCATCGCTACAATAAGATCTGTAGCACCCATGGTAGAAGAGAGGTGACCTCCGTTTTTACTGACGGTATTTAGTATCTTCTCCCTAATATCTTCTGCAAGCGTATTGAGTTCTTCTATTGAATGGGACTGTATATCTATCATTTTTTTCCTATCAAATAGGCATTCAACAGTTTTTTTGCAAAAACAATATGTCTATCATCATACTCCAGACCTAACTGTTCAGCTAGATCCTTGAGTTCTTTTTTACTGATCTTTTTCATAGTAGCATCCCATACTTCATCTTGGCTAACAGTTGTCAACACAAAAGGTCTTATCGCGATGCTGTCAGCGCTCACTACTTTAATTTTTTTCAAACAATAACCTCTGAGAAATGTTTAAAGAAAACATCATTTTGTGCTTTGGTTCCTATAGTGATACGCAGAGCATTCATCCCATAAGAGGCCAAATTTCTTATAATAACACCCCGTTTTAAAAGTGCATCTGCGATCTTCGTAGAATCCATGTTGTCTTCAAGCAGATAGGTAATAAAATTCGTATACGAATCAATATAGCTAAAACCATTCTCTTTTGCAAACGTTTCATACCGCTGGATCTCTTCTTGATGTAAAGCAATCGATTCGGCTACAAAATCATCATCTTTACACGCTGCTATGGCTGCTGCTAGAGAGAGTGTAGAGATGTTAAACGGTGGTCTCATCTTGTAAAGTTCACTAATGAATTCTTGCTGCCCAATACCATACCCCACACGCATACCGCCAAGACCATAGGCTTTGGAAAACGTCCCCAGATAGATCACATTTTCAAAGCCAAGGAGATCATTCGGTGTGATGGCATACTTTGCATCTTTGGCTGAAGCATACTCCATATAGGCACCGTCTACCACTACCAAGGTGTCTTTGTCTACCGCAGTAATGATCTCCAATACAGCCTCTTTACTCGTCGCATCCCCTGTTGGATTGTTGGGTGTACAGAGGTAGATGATCTCTGGCTTATACATACGGTACGCTTCCATAAACTCATCAAATTTATGTTCATAACTGGCTGTACGGTAAATTTTGGCACCCATCTGTTTGGCATAAATTTCATACATGGCAAAGGTAACCGCAGACATAAGCACAGAAGCCTTGTCATGAAGCACCGCACGTGAGATAAACTCCAAAACCTGATCAGAGCCTGCACCTATAATAATATTCTCCTCTTTCACCTCAAATCTTGAGGCAAGCGCATCTTTGAGTTCAAACATAGAATCATCGGGGTAAAGGTGTGCCTTGTTTGCATTGGAAATAATGGCTTTTTCTACGGCAGGACTTGTACCTATAGGGTTTTCATTGGAGGCGAGTTTTACCACATCTTTGGCATCTATCCCAAATTCACGTACCACCAGTTCAATGGGTTTACCCGCCTCATAGATCTTAATATCTTCTAATACTTTATTATATCTCATAGAATTTCTACTTTCTAATTTCTAATTTTATTACACATCATCCGTCTCTTTTACATAAGAGCCCAATACCTTGATCTCATTTTCATGTTTTTTCAACACTTCTTTAACACTGGCATCTTCCTGGTGTCCAGAAAACTCTATAAAGAAAAGTGATTCGCCCCCTACAATATGGGACTTTATTTTAGTCAAGTTGATATTGGCTTCTTCAAAATCATTCAAGAAGTCAACCAATGAACCTGGGGTATTGGCAAGTCTGACAAGCAGAGAGGTTTTGTCATTACCCGAAACTGCATTTTCAAAGTTTGAAATGATCAAAAAACGTGTTCGGTTATTGCTGCTGTCCTCTACATTGTTGAAACGTATTGGTAAATTGTTCAACTTTGCGGCCACTGCCGGACAAAGTGCCGCTGCTGTCTCATCTTTGAGTGCCAGTTTGGCTGCTTTAGCCGTAGACTCTACAGGGATCTGTTCTACTTCATCGAGTCCAAGATCTTCTAAAAACTTACGACACTGTCCAAAAGCAATATCTTTAGAGTAGATCTTTGTGATCTTCTTAATATCATCATTGATACTTGCAAATGCCAAATGGACATCTATCATCACTTCTGCAATAATTTTAAGATCATATTGATCCAAACAGTTAATGGTATCACTCACAATACCGTTGGATGAATTTTCAATGGGTATCACACCAAATTTTGCCGCGCCTTTTGAGACTTCGCGAAAGACACCCTGTATAGAACTAATTGGTAAATAAGAAGACATTGCCCCAAATTTACCCTCAGCCGCCTGATGGGTAAAACTTGCTTCCGGACCAAGGTATGCCACCGCTTCTGACAATTCTAGGTTTCTTGCTACCGCAAACATTTCCAAGAACAGTGCTTCTATCGCAGCATCTGTCAATTTGCCTTTATTTTGTTTTTTCAGTCTGTTTAAAATGGCTTGTTCTCGTTCAGGACGATAAATAGGTGCACCCGTAGTATTCTTGAGCTCGCCTACCTGATGCACAAGTTCCATACGCTCATTATAGAGTTTTAACAAGGTATCATCAATACTGTCTATTTTCACTCGCAGCTCATCTAAAGTCATCATCCCGCCTTTATTTTTTCAAATATTCAAGTTCTAATCGTACCTGATCCTCATAGGTTTCTCTTGCACGAATTACGCGGTCTTTCCCGCCCTCTATAGCTATTTCAGCTGGTTTTGCACGGGTATTATAGTTCGATGCCATCGTAAAGCCATAGGCACCTGCAGAGTGTATGACAAGCAGGTCATTGTGAGAAAGTGGCGGTAAGGACACATCTTTCCCAAAAAAATCACCACTTTCACATACAGGACCGACCACATCTGCAGGGGTATTTTCCTCAGAAGCAGATATACCCACTGCTTCTATTTTATGATAAGCATCATACAGACTAGGTCTTATAAGGTCATTCATCCCGCCGTCCACAATGACAAAACGTTTGCCGTCATTCACTTTTTCATACAGTACTTTGGTAAGAAATGCCCCTGCATTGGCAACCATATAACGTCCCGGCTCACAAAGAAGTGTAAGGTCTAAGCCTTTGGTTGCTTCAAAGATCGCTTGCGTATACGCTTCTGCCGGGATGGTCACTTCATCATCATATACCACACCTATACCGCCACCCACATCAAAAAACTTAATATCTATCTTAATGGCTTTAAGAGAACGTACCAGATCTGCCACGATCTGTGCTGACTCACGAATAGGCGAGAGCTTTGTCAGTTGTGAACCTATATGAAAATGGATCCCTACAGGGTTTAAAAATGCTGATTTATTGGCATAAATATACATACGTTTTGCCATGTCTATCTCTACACCAAATTTGTTTTCATGTAAGCCTGTTGAGATGTACGGATGTGTCTGAGGGTCAATGTTTGGATTGACACGAATAGAGATACGCGCTTCTTTGCCAAGTTCTTTGGCTACGATCTCCACCCGTTTCATCTCTGCTTCCGACTCAAGGTTCAAGAGTAAAATATCTTTCTCTAGCGCTTCACGTATCTCGTCATCACGTTTCCCCACACCGGAGAAGATGATCTTATACTTATCTACACCGGCAGTAAGCGCACGGTTCACTTCCCCAATACTCACACAGTCAGCCCCCGCACCCAGTTTTGCCAAATGGGCGATCACCGAAAGGTTTGAGTTGGCTTTTACTGCGTAGTTAATGAGTGATTTTTTCCCTGCAAAAGCATCTTTAAGTGTCGTATATCTATTTTCAATATAGTCAAAATCATACACATACAGTGGTGTTCCATACTTCTCAGCTAAGGCTCTTGTGTCAATACTCATCTCTGTTATCCTAGGTCAATCTATTTTAAAATGATTTTATCTAAATGTTGATTAAAAGGCAGTTTTAAGCGATCTTCTTTTCATCAGTAAAGTAGATATACAGGGCATAAGACCACAGTAACACAATGGGTAAAATAGCAGCCAGTTCAGGCAGCAGAGAACCATTTATGCTCATACGTCCCAAGCCAAACAGCACACCCCACACAATAAAAGTACTCGCCAAAGAGAGTGCCACTATCCCTCCTAGATTCATCATTCTTGCATGAAAAGGCAATTTAAAGAACAAGATCAAGACAAAGGCTAAAGCAAAAAGGGGCACCAATATCTTGTCATACATGACTGCTCTGATCGTGTCTGAGTTGAGACCTTGCTTCTCAAGCAGTTCCCAGGTATGGTAGCCATCCATGATATTCATAGACCGTCCCACATACAGTGACTCAATAATTTTCGGTTTATATCCGACCAGGGTTTCTATGCTCTTTTTGTGTTCTACTGTATATCTTTGCAGTGCGTTGTTCTCATAAATATGTGTTTTAAGTATGGCATCTTTGGCTATCCATTTTTCTCCATCAAAAATAGCCAAGGGTGATTTAATAGTATACCGTACCTGATCTCCCTCTACTTTAAAGATAGTCATATTTTCAATCTTCTTTTCAATAGGATCAAGCGTATCAATATAGACAAAAGTATCATTATATTTAAAGAAAAGATCTTTAGAGTCGTAGGCAGTGATCTCATCTTTTAGAAGCAAATGGGCTTTGTCTTTAGCATAAGAGAATTCTGTCGTATGCAAGAGCATAAAAATAACATAGGTAAGGGTTGATACAGCAAACAAAGGTAAAAAAAGCCTTTTTTTACTGTATCCAAAGGCATGCAGGGCACCCATCGTATTCTGTTTTACCAATGCCAGTTTTGTCATGATCAAACCAAAAACAATGGCAAGCGGGTAGAGCAGACTCAAGGCTTCCTGCCACATATAAAAGATATAGAGTATCTTATAGTTGGAGGCGACATCCAAACTCTGTACATTTTGAAAATAATCAATGGAAGCAAAAGCAAAAGAGAGTCCAAAAAGGATGGCCAGAAGGTTTTTTAGATAAAGCTTGGAAAGATACTGAAAATAAAGCGGGGGGAAAAAGATACTCATGACATCAAGTTTTCTATAGATTTCAAACTATACTTGGCGCGCACGTCATTCAGAGACTCACGCAGCAATGCTTCACATGCTTGACTTACGTGGGCTGTCAATGCCTCCAGGTATTTTTCTTCCTCTTTGGAAAAATCATGTAACACATAGTCTGCCACCTGAGATTTATGCTCTGGTTTCCCTACCCCGATACGCACACGGGTATACTCTTTACCCAGATGGGAATCTAAAGACCGTAAACCGTTATGTCCGCCATGCCCTCCACCTTTTTTAAAACGTACCGCACCAAAAGGCAGATCAATGTCATCATGTATCACGATAACATCTTCCAATTCAATTTTGAAAAAATGTTTTACGGCTTGTACAGACTGACCGGAAAGATTCATAAAGGTTGTAGGTTTTAAAAAAAATGAGGAGGCTGAACGATACAGTTTGCCCTGAAAAGAAGTTTTGGAAATGTCTCGGGCAGAAAAACGATCAACCAAGTTGTCGATCGTTTTAAAGCCGATATTATGTCGTGTGTTTTCGTATTGTGATCCCGGATTGCCTAGACCTACGAAAAGTGTCATACTGTTTTTTCTTATTTAGCTTTGATCACACCACAGATAGCAACATCCAATCTATCCATTATTCTACAGTTTGCAGGTGCTTCGATATCTCTTACAAGAATCGATGCATCTCTCTCTAAAGGCTCAACATCAAGGTCAAATCTTGCTGGCATATCTTCGATAGTACCTCTCACTTTTAATCTTTTTTTAGAAATAACAAGTACACCTTTGTTTTTAAGACCTATTGGTGTTCCGTGTGTAACAACAGGTACGAGGAAGTTTGTTACTTGACCTGGTACAGCTATTCTCAAATCTACATGTAACACATCACCGTTCACAGGGTGAAGTTGATACTCCTGGATAAATACATTGATCTCTTTATCGCCAACTTTAACTGGAAATGCAAGTGTCTCTTTATTTCTAATTGTTCTTACAAATTCTCCACGTTTAAATGCGGCATGGATGTTTTCAACACCATTTGCATAAATGTTCGCGATTAGATAACCATCTCTTTTAAGCTTCTTTGCATTCACTTTACCGATACTCTCTCTAACGATACCTTCTAACATATCTGTCCTTTTAACATTGTATAATTTTTCACCCAATCTGTCACAGCATTGCATAAAATAGACGCGAATTATACCCAAACTCTATTAAACTATTCTTCCTCATCTTTAAAAGCAAAAACATCCATTTCTTTATCCCCGGCATGTTCATCTACAATTGCCCCTTTACCTACACCCTGCATTTTCAATTTCATATCGGCTGGGTTCGTCGCATATTCAAGGGCTGTTTTGTCTGTGATCTCCCCCCTACGTAAAAGGTCAAGCAATGCCTGGTCAAAGGTTTGTGTACCGTAGATCTCTTTCCCCTCAAAAAGGGCATCAGGTATCTCAGCATCCCTGTTCTCTACAATAAGCTGCTCTATTCTTGAGGTTTTTTTCAAGATCTCGATCCCTGCAACCCTTCCTCCTGATGTGTTGGGAATCAACCTTTGAGAAATAACCCCTTCAAGCACAGAGGCCAAAGACATTCGGATCCTGTTTTGCTCTTCATTCCCGAACATACCTACTATTCTGTCTATGGTCTCTTTGGCATCCAGGGTATGCAGTGTCGAGAAAACCAGGTGACCTGTATTGGCAGCGTGCAGTGCGATGTCAATGGTTTCCAAGTCCCGCATTTCCCCTACTAGAATAATATCTGGATCTTCCCGTAGTGCTGCTCTCAGTGCATCGGAAAATGAGTGTGCATCTTGTCCGATACTTCTTTGGTTGATAAGACACCCTCTGTCTTTATGTACAAATTCTATAGGGTCTTCTACCGTGATAATATGCTTTTTTGCTTCTCTGTTGATCTTGTCCAAGATGGCTGCAAGTGTGGTAGATTTACCAGAACCCGTAACCCCTGTTACTAAGACCAGACCTCTCTGGATTTCCGTAAATGTTTTGATCACCGAAGGTAAATTAAGCTCATCCAAGGTCAATATCTTCACAGGAATAATACGAAAAACAGCTGAGAGTCCATCCATCTGATAAAAAAAGTTCACCCTGAATCTGTTTTCATCACCCAATACATAGGAAAAATCCAGGTTTCTGTCTGTCTTCAGTTTTTCATATTGGTCGGCACTGGTGATCTCCTGTGCCAGTTTATCCATCATTTCAGCACTCATAGAATCCTGCCCTAAGACTTTTAATACCCCATGAATACGTACCCTTACCTGAGACCCGCTTTTAAGGTGAAGGTCTGACCCACTGTTGCTGATCATTGCTCTAAGATAAAGTTTGAGTTTTTCTTCCATTTGGGTCGACTCCTGTGTAGTGTTTATTTTAACGTGTCCAGCATTTCTGAAAATGCCTTTTCAAAGGCTTCAAGTCCCTCTTTTAAAAGTTGGGCATAGACTTCATCCATATCAAATCCGTTGTCTGCCAATTTTGTAAAATATCCGTTGATCTCCGAATCTTCCAAAGGAAGTTTTGGCGCAGTTTCTTTCTTGGCGATATAGGCTTCAATGGTAGCCAGCGGTGCAGTATTGACAGAATGAGGGGCCAAAAGCTCCCGCATATAATAATCTGCAGGTAAATTGTCACCCTTAACGCCGGTACTTGCAAAAAGTGTACGTATAGATGGTATATGTGCGGCTTCCACCAGATTATATATCTTTGCGGCATTGTAACATCCTGTTTTTGCTACAGCAATACCCTCTTTTTCAAGATCGGCATCCAACAATCTGTCAAAACGAGATACAAAGACAGAGATAACCGCTTCAACCCTTCTTCCGCCAGATGCGGTAAAGCCATCCATGCCTTTTTTCATGGCTTTTAGACATTTTTGTGCCTGTTTAGGAGAAAATATGAGGGTTGCATTGACAGAAATACCGTTACATAAAAGTTCCGTCATTGCAGCATACCCTGCTTCTGTTGCAGGTACTTTGACCATCACATTGGGCTCATCTATGGCAGCAAAAAGGCGTTTTCCTTCCTCAATGGTACCTTGGGTATCATTGGAGAGGAAAGGGTCTACCTCGATGGATATGTACCCGTCATTTCCTTCATCATACAATGGGCGTAATACCTGTGCTGCAGTACGAATATCTTCAATGGCAAGTGCTTCATATTTCTCTTTTGCACCTTTACCGGAGAGTGTTGCCAGCTGCTTTTTATATGCAGAAGATGTCGTAATAGCAGAAGCAAAGATCGAAGGGTTGCTTGTTGCCCCGTTTATAGTGCCATTTTCTATTAGTTTTAAAAATTCATTTTTTAAATAATCTCTCTCAACGAAGTCCAACCATAAAGAAAAATTTATCTCTCTGTTTACCATTTTTTATTCCTTATATTCCCAACTAAATTCAGTCCAGTGACCTCTGTCACCTGACTTTTCTACTGCATTTTCCAAGGCATCAAGAAAGAGATCTCTCTCTACTGTCTCTGCCCCCAAAGCCATCATATGATCGGTTTTCATTTGACAATCTATAAAATCATAGCCTCTACTGCCTAAAACGTCACTTAGTGCTTTAAAAGCTACTTTCGATGCATCAGAGACCAAAGAGAACATAGACTCTCCAAAAAACGCTTTTCCCAAAGCAACACCATACAGACCACCCACAAGTTTTCCCTCTAAATATACCTCTACACTGTGGGCAAATCCTTCGTTATGCAGTTGTATGTAGGCTGCTTCCATCTCAGGTACGATCCACGTCGCCTCTTGTCCGTCACGTATCACACTTGCACAATGATGGATCACTTCAGGAAAGTGTCGGTCAAAAGTCACAGAAAATTTTCCGGAACGCAACACCCTTCTAAACGATTTACGAAGATGGAACTTATGGGGATAGAGCAGCAATCGTGGATTTGGAGACCACCAAAGTATAGGGTCCCCGGGAACAAACCAGGGAAATATCCCGTTTTTATAGGCAAGAAGAAGTCTCGAGGAGGAGAGATCTCCCCCGTAAGCAAGCAAACCGTCATCTTCGGCATAATGGGGATTGGGGAAAGTAAGAAAGTATTGACTTAGTCGTGGTACAAAAAACGCATCTTCCATTCGTTCTCTATTTTGCAGTGAACTCAAATGTCAATCTGTCATTTTTGTACCCTACTTTTGCCAAACCGCCTTTTTTAAGTTTTCCGAACAGGATCTCATCGGTAAGACCTTCTTTTATTTTTTCATCTATGACACGTGCAATATGTCTGGCACCATAACGTTTGTCGTGTCCTTCATTCGCTAAATACTCTTTAGCTTTTTTACCTACTTGTACTCTGACACCTTTAGGGCTAAGCAGTACGTTTAACTTGTCTACTTCTCTGTCTACAATGGTCACTAACTCTTTGAGTCCCAGTGCATTGAACTCAATGGTGGCAGAAAGACGGTTTCTAAATTCCGGAGAGAAAAAGGCTGCCAGTGCTTTGTCCGTTTTCATAGAGGTATCTTTATTGAAGCCCATCACATTGGCTTCTTTTGTACCAATATTCGAGGTCATGATCAAGATAACATTTTTAAAATCAGATACCACACCATTGTTGTCTGTCAATTTTGCCCCATCCATCACTTGCAGTAAAATATTCATAATGTCAGGATGCGCTTTTTCTACCTCATCAAGCAGTAAGACCGTATGGGGATTTTTTTTGATCATCTCTGTCAGCAATCCGCCCTGTTCGTACCCGACATACCCGGGAGGCGCCCCAACCAAACGGGAGATCGCATGCGGTTCCATGTATTCACTCATGTCAAGTCTTTCAAAATGCACATGCAGGGTTTTGGCAAGCTGTGTAGCCAATGCTGTTTTACCTACGCCTGTAGGACCTACAAACAAAAAAGACCCTATAGGTTTATTGTCACCATTGAGTCCGGCATACGAACGTTTGATCGCTGTAGCCAAAGCACCTATGGCTTCGTCTTGACCAATAATGTGAGAAGAAAGGTCTTTTTCAAGCCTTTTAAGCTTCTTCGTGTCATCTGTGCCTATCACAGTAGGTGGCAACTTCAAGTTCTTAGCCACACTCTCTTCAATATCTTTAGCACTTACAGTGAGACCCTCTTTTCCTCGGAGCATACAATGTGCACCTACTTCATCGATGATATCCATAGCCTTGTCAGGCAAAAATCTCTCATGAAGATACTTCACAGAAAGATCGATCGCTGACTGCAATGCATCATCGGTAAATTTAATTTTGTGGTAGTCTTCATATTTATGCTGAATACCTTTTAAAATAATAAAAGTATCTTCCACACTTGGCTCATCTACATCTACTTTTGCAAACCGACGGCTTAAGGCTTTGTCTTTGTCAAAAAAGTTTCTGTACTCTGCGTAGGTCGTTGCTCCTATACACTTCAGATCACCACGTGCCAAAGCAGGCTTGAGCAGGTTTGAAGCATCCATACTTCCCCCAGATGTTGCACCTGCACCTACCATTGTATGGATCTCGTCAATGAACATAATGGCATCTTTTTGTTCCGTAAGTTCTTTAATAATACCTTTAAGACGCTTCTCGAAATCACCTCTGTATTTTGTTCCTGCCACCAATGCACCCATATCTAAGGCATACACTTTTGACTTTTTCAAAATATCCGGCACATCTCCTTCTGAAATTTTGAGAGCCAAACCTTCTGCAATAGCTGTTTTACCCACACCCGGTTCACCTACAAGTAAAGGATTGTTTTTCTTACGACGACAGAGTGTCTGCATCACACGTTCTATTTCATCTATACGTCCTACTACAGGGTCTATTTTCCCTGTTTTGGCAAGCTCTACAAGTTCTATAGTAAATTTCTGAAGCAGGGTTTCGTCTTTTTTCTCCCCTTCTGTCTCTGTTTTACCTTTGTCATAACGATGAGAAATAACTTCCAGTACATCCACACGCGCTATATTCTCTTTTTTCATCAAATAGACCGCATAAGAGTGTTCCTGCATAAAAATAGCCGCGATCATGTCACCAATGTTCGCTTCTGTTCTTCCTGCCGAATGGATATGTGTCATCATATCGTTAATAGCACGTGACAATGCCACCGTTTCAAAAGGTTCTACTGCTTCTTTTAGAGAAGGGATGGTTTTGGTAATATGCTCGACAATACCAGATCTTAATCGTTCAAGATTTGCATCTAATATGGAAAATATCTCTTGTCCTGCTTCAGAATTCACCATGGCTAAAAAGACATGTTCTACTGTCAAGTACTCATGCCTGTTCTCTTTGGCATACCCTACAGCTTGTTTAAATACATCATTAAGTGCTATACTTATCATTTCGTCTCCTTAACTGTTTTCTTCTATGGTTGCAAGCAAAGGAAATTCATTTTGCTTCGCCCGCTGCTTTACCTGCTGTGCTTTGGTTTGTGCTATCTCAAACGTATACACACCACAGGTAGCTTGTTCTTGGTCATGTATTTGTAACATTACCTTTTCTGCCTGCACATGGTTCATATGAAATATACTTGTCAATATCTCTATGACAAAATCCATACTGGTATAGTCATCATTATGTAACAATACTTTATACATTTTCGGCTCTTCAACTTCTAAGGCAAATTCTAATTCTTCTTCAAACTTTGGCATTTTGTGATACAATCCTAATCTATTTATTCATTTACTATTATACAGAAATATTGGAGATTTTCAAGTGAGATCACTCTTTATCACCGCAACAGGTACCAACGTAGGTAAAACCTACACCACTGTAAAACTTATAGAAGCGCTTGCTTCCAAAGGGTATTCGGTAGGAGTATATAAACCCATCGAAACAGGTGTCTTGGACAATACTCCGCTTGATGCTACTATACTACTTGAAACTTGTAAAAAGGTTAATGCCAATTTTAAAGACCTTCAGCCTTCCGATATTACTGCCTATACCTATCCTTTGCCTGCGGCTCCTTTTTGTGCAGATACGGAACATACTATTGAAATTCATAAAATTATCGAAAAGTATGAAGCACTTTCCAAACTGTGTGATATTTTGATCGTTGAAGGTGCTGGAGGTCTCATGGTACCCATCACCAAAGAGTACATGATGATCAACCTCATCAAAGAACTCAATCTAAAAACCCTCTTGGTCACCCCAAGCCGATTAGGCTGCATCAACGACACCATCCTCTCCATCTTGGCACTCAACACCTTCACTATTGACTTTGAGTGGTGTGTGAATGTATATGAAGACAAAGAGTCTTTTACAGAAGTGACACAGCCATATTATGATGCTGTGTTTCCTGAATGGTGGCATGTGGAAGAGGGGCTAGAACCATTTATTAGTAGCAATTGGCTATAATCACATCATCACTCTTCAAGGATACCCATGCAGCATCTCGTTGATACCGACAATTTTTCAGATGAACAGATAGCACAGCTTTTGCATGATGCAAAGAGATTCAAACACAAGCGCCCCATTCAATTGCTTAGAGACAGACTCCTCATTACCCTCTTTTTTGAAGCATCTACGCGAACAAGATCCTCTTTTGAAGTCGCTGCCAAAAAACTTGGTGCGGCGGTTGTACACTTGGACCCTTCACGCTCTTCTACCAAAAAAGGGGAGAGTCTGGAAGACACTTTTGCCAATCTTTGTGCCATGGATCCTGATGCAGTGATCATTCGGCATTCCGACAATCATGCACCGGGTATGCTTGCAGATATGCATACCACCCCTGTCATCAATGCCGGTGCAGGGAATTATGCGCACCCTACCCAGGCACTGCTTGACCTCTTTACGATGATAGAGCATTTTAATGGAAACGTCAAAGGTAAAACCATAGCCATTGTAGGGGACATTGTCTCTTCAAGGGTAGCTTCTTCGGGCATACGTCTTTTCACACGTATGGGTATGCATGTGGTGCTGGTTGCCCCTGAACAATTTATGCCAGAGAGTACACTGCCCCAATACAAAAAGCTTGAAGATGTCATAGACAATGTAGATGTCATCATGTCTCTGCGTGCACAACTGGAACGCCACGAAGAAGAACTTTTTGAAGATTATGCCGATTATGCTGCCCAATACTGCATCAGCAAAGAGCGTATGCAGGACAGAGACATTTTACTTCTCCACCCAGGCCCGGTGATGCGAAACATCGACATCTCTGATGAAATGCTGGAAGACCCACGCTGTAAAGTACTCACACAGGTGAAAAATGGTGTATACATGCGTATGGCGATTTTAAAATTATTGCTTTTAGATAGCTAGGCTACCGTAGGTTGGGATGCCCTCTTCTCGACACGAATATGTATGCAAATTTGATGAATGATTTGAAAATGATATTTTATGTTAAATTAATGTCGGGAAGAGGACATCCCGACCTACAAGGGAAATGATGCACTGGAAAAATACAGAAGAGGGCTTTGAAGCCATCAATACCCTTGGAAAATCACGTACGCCTTTTCTCTTCATCATCTCTTATGACCAAACAAAACTTTTTGTTGAGTCATTGGACAAGCTAGATGAAGAGATCTTCTACAAGTTAGAAGATTGGCGTAACTACCCTGTAAAAAAACAGAGCGATCCTTATACTTTTTCTAAAGCACCTGTTAATTTTTCCAGCTATCAAAAGTCCTTGCATAAGATACTCGAAGAGATACGTTCAGGCAATACCTACCTGCTGAACCTTACCTTTAGCACACCCATCGAAAGTTCCCATTCTCTCAAAGAGATGTTTAGCTATGCAAGAGCCAAATTCAAACTCTATTTTAAAGATGAATTCATCTGTTTTTCTCCCGAACGTTTTGTCGAGATACAAGACAATACCATTGCCACCTACCCGATGAAAGGTACCATCGATGCAAACCTTCCCAAAGCAAAAGAAACGATCTTAAACGATGAAAAAGAGATGGCAGAACATGTCATGATCGTAGACCTTATGCGTAATGACTTAGGCATCATAGGCAAAGACATTCAAGTAGAACGTTTTCGTTATGTAGAGAAGATCAAAGCGGGTGAAAAAGAACTGCTGCAAGTCTCCTCAAAGATCACAGCACAACTTCCCTCAACATGGAGAGATACACTAGGTACCCTTCTCTCCCAAATTCTCCCCGCAGGTTCCATCTCTGGTACCCCTAAAAAAAGTACGGTAGATATCATCAATCAAGTAGAAGATTTTGACAGAGGGTTTTATACGGGGGTCTTTGGTATATTTGACGGTTCTTCCCTGCGTTCTGCTGTCATGATCCGTTTTATCGAAAAAGAAGCAGGGCAACTTTACTACAAAAGTGGCGGAGGGATTACCATAGATTCTCATGCCAGAAGCGAGTATCAAGAGCTCATAGACAAGATATATTTGCCATATTAACCAATTTTTAGTACACTATTACAGCACAAGTATGAAAGGATAGCTATGTCTAAACTGTTTTCAACGCTTATTTTCTTTCTCTTCTTACTTTTTCAAACCGCTTCATTGGCGGAAGAAGAGACAAACCCACAAACCAATATAGAAGAGCCGGAAGCACAGGAACATGCTTCTCAAGATAAAGAAGAAGATGCCGCTAAAAAAGAACTTTCCAGAGCCCAAAAAGAGGCGCAGGAAGCAGAAGAAGCAGAACTGCGTGAAGCAGGTATGGAAGAAGAGCCTCCTCTAGATTAAATCACCTCTCTGCTCTAAGGTTTACAGCATCTTTCTTTTCTGTGTATCCAATGATAGTACACATCCTCTTTTACTTTAGAGACATAAAGACTGCCTCTCTGCCTCCAAGGGTCAATAATGATGCCCTCTTCTGCCCTTCCACCCTTCACACTCACTACCAATACATTATGTTCAAAGAAATATTCTCCCCGGTCGGCTACCAAAAGATGAAAATCAAAATAGTTATACGGTTTCTTTTTTAAAGCAAGATACAGCGCATCACTCCAGTGATAACAGAGCCCCTTTTCACGTATCCCGGTATTTACTAAAACGTTATGCCATAACGGTGAGGTGGTTCTTTGAAACATTTTTCTTAAGCGCGCTGTCTCTTCAAAGATAGCTTCAGAAAGCTGTGTCGCTTCTTTATGCGTAATTTTCGTATCTAGAGCACGTAAAAGTGTAGTAAGTTCTTCTTTATTTGTTTGCGGTGACGAAGGGGAGATCCCCACACATCCTGTAATAAAAAAAAGGAAAAGAAAAGTCTTAAACAAGTGTTGAGACATATTCACCCGAAAGAAAGTTGGCCATCAAAAATACCAGTACACACATTGCAAGTCCATAAGGCAGCAGCCATTTTGGGTTTTTAGAAAGGACAAAGCCTCCTATAAAGCCTGCCAAAAGTCCACCAATATGTGCAGAAACATCCACAGCAGGGATAGACAACCCTATGACAAGGTTGATCCCTATAATGATGCTAAAGTCTTTCATAAAGGCTCTAGCTTCTGTGGCTATCTTCTCTCTGTGTGCCATAAAAAAACCGCCCAAAGCTCCAAAGATACCAAAAATAGCACCCGAAGCCCCTACACCTACAGATTCCGGATGTACATAAAGCGAGGCAAGTCCTCCTATGAGTCCGGCAAAAAAGTAAATACTTAGGTACGCTCCCTTCGAAAAATACATTTCAGCACCACGCCCTATGATATAAAGCGAAAACATATTCATCAAAATGTGAGTCATACCCCCATGTAAGAACATGGCAGTAAAAAGTCTCCACCATTCACCCTTATGCAATACATACGGACCAAACAAAGCCCCCATGTTGACCAGGGTTTCCATATCCATATCTGCAATATTTTGACTCCACAATGCAGACAAAAGATAGACAAAAACATTGACTATGATAATAGCATAGGTAAGCGGGTAACGCTGCAGTTCATGCTTATTCAAAGTTAACAAATAGCCTCTGCAAATATCACACCATCTACACCACCACGTGCAACTTTAGAGATCTCTTTTTCACTGTGAATAAGTACCAAAATACGCGTATCAAACATATACTCTGTGGCAATCGGCTGTATCATCAAGGCATCATCTTCTTCACAAATGATATATTTTGCCCCTAAGGCATTGGCAAAAAGGGCATCTTCCAAAGTATTTACCACAATGGCGAAAGGTATATTGTTACTCTGACAATGTATGGCATAACTATGAGAGTCTACCAAAGGTTCAAATAAAATAATATCACCAGGCAAACTCTTCTCTATCCCTTGAATAGAAAAAACTTTAAAAAAACGAGGGCTTTGTATCCATGGGTGTCCAATAATAATCATGATATTCCTTTTACATTAATTTAGGGTGCACATTCTTTCGAGCAATAATACTTTCCGCCAACAATAATACTCTCTTTCACGGTCACATATACATGACAAGACTCACACTCTACCAAAGTGTCTTCATCTAACTTCTTTTCATGTGGACTTTTACCTATGTTTGGTAACTTCCCTCCAAAAAATTTATAGATCAATACGCCGACGATAGCAAATAACAATAGTTTTAAAATCAAGATGACCCTTTGATATAGAGATAATTTCGTTGGTTTTTCTGTACTATATCATAACTTAACTGATGTTGCACATCTTCTATTTCATCAAAAACACGAGAGCCTTTATAAAAAAGATACTCTGTGTGACTGTCAGAGATATTTTGTGTTAAGTCTAACAGCAGTTTTGTATTGGTTACAGCCCGGGAACTTATGAGATCAAAGGCATCATGCACAACATACTCTACTCTTTTTCCTTCCACCAAAACATTGGGAAGTCCCAGATCTATGGCAGCATATTTTAAAAAAGAGACACGTTTTTTTAAGGGTTCTGCCAATACCACTTCTGTCTCCGGCAGGGCTATCGCCAAAGCAATCCCAGGAAAGCCTGCACCTGTCCCCACATCTAAAAGTGTTTTTGGCTTTTTGATAAATGTCAAAGGAAAAAGAGAATCTATGATATTGACATAAATAGCGTCTATTGTTTTTGCCCCGGTAAGGTTATGTACCTGATTCCATTCATGCAGCAAAGAAGCAAAGTTTTCCAAGGTAACGATGACCTCATCTTCCAAAAGTATATTTTCTTTGTCTAAGTACTGTGCTAAATTCAAGGTGATATCACCTTTACCAATCCGCTCTCTTCGAGTTTCCCCACAAAGGCAAAAAGATCATTTTGCAACATCTCTTCTTCCACTTCATACTGTTCAAGTAACTCGGCTAACACTTCTTTTAAGGTCTCGTTCTCCTGCATTGCCTGCCAAATAGAGGTGCCCACTTCATCTAAGCCAAAGTAATTCTCACTCTCCATATCGAGCAGTACCATCTCACCATCTACCTCTTGCGCAAAGACTGTTTCTGCAAA
>DQVY01000256.1 GCA_015661535.1 Sulfurovum sp.
CATATGACAGATTTTCTTTTATCTCCTAACGTAAAGCTTCCAAATACAGCTATAACAGACCAGAGAACATTCCCTCCACTCGATATAAATCCACCAAGAAAGAATTGAAAGAAAAAAGGTAATAATAAAGAGATAATGATTTGAATATTTTGAGAAACTTTGAAATTTTTTGTATAATAAAGATACGTAAAGTTTAATATAGTGATCAGAATATAGGTATAAGGTACCATTGCCGCGATATAGATCTCATGGTAAAGACAAATAGTCCCCCATATTAAACCACCGGTACTCATAAGCAAACCCATGTAAATCAAAAAACTGTGTTGACGTTTTTGCGCAGTTGTGTCACTAGCTGTGTCTGCTATTTCAAGTAAAGGTATAAGGTAATTCATGTACTTATTCATGGGAATCACTTTCAAATAATATAATATATTATACTATACTATAATTTTTTAAAATAATAAGCATACTTATTAAGATAATTTCATAAGTATTCTGTCTAAAAGAGACGTACTTAACAGACGTTTTAAATAGCCTAACAAATAGGTTACAGTAGTAATATAATAACGTGGTTTTGGCTTTTTACTTAAAATGATTTTATGTACCACTGCTGCCACGGAAGTTGCCTCTTCATTAAACGGTACCTTTTTATGATCTCCCTCTAAATTTTTCACATAATTGTCTTTAAACACAGAATGTTCAATGTCTACATTCTCTTTTAGCTTACGCATGGCTGTTTTTCTAAAATCACTGGTAATTGGACCTGTATTGAGCAGTGAGACAGAAATATTCGTATCGTGAAGTTCCAGTCTGAGGGTATCTGCAAGCCCTTCTATGGCATATTTACTGGCATTATAGGCACCACGTCCAAAGAGTGAAATGAGACCAAGCACAGAAGAGTGCTGGATGATCTTTCCATACCCCTGCTTTCTCATAACGGGGATGACTTGTCGTGTACATTCATGCAGTCCAAAGACATTGGTTTCAAACTGCTCTTTGAGTATCTCTGTTCTTATGTCTTCCAATGCGCCTGCTTGTCCAAAACCGGCATTGTTGAACCAGACATCTATTTTCCCTTCTTTTTCCATAACAGTCTGAATGACTTCTGCAATTTGACTGTGATCTCGAACATCCAGCTGCATAGCATGTTCAAAACCCAATGCTTTAAGCATCTGAACATCTTCTTCAGAACGTGCTGTCGGGTAGACGGTGACAAATTTATCTTGTAGATATTTAGCTGTGGCCAAGCCTATACCCGTAGAACATCCTGTGATGATAATATTTGTCATGTTATGCTCCTAAAACTTTATGCTGTATTTTAGCAAAATAAGCATGAAATCATAGGCTAAAATATCTATTTAGACTTCATCGAACAATAAATTGTCCCATCATGCCTCTATCTTCATGTTCAAGGAAGTGGCAGTGGTACATGTAAGGTACCGTTATATCTGTATAGTCTGTCATTTTTACAACAATTTGTACACTCTCATCTGCCGGTATCCAAACGGTATCTTTGTATCCGTCTTCATTGGCAGGGATACTCGTATTTCCATTTCTACTGATTAATTGAAAATGAGTCCCATGCATATGGAAGTTGTGGTTTACACCCATGGTATTGGTAATTTCCCAGAGCTCAATATCATCAAGATATACAGTTTCATCTATACGGTTAAGATCCATTACTTTATTGTTAATAGTAAAATTTCCATCACTTGCCTCAAGTGTAAATGTTCTTGTGACAGTACTTGGTGGAACAAGTCTTGTAAGTGTTGTTAATGCAGAAGGGAGTGTTGTTGTTGCCGATGCTGATTTAGAGACATTGATCTTAACAAAGGTTTTATTGTATAAAAACTCTTTTAGTTCAATACTTTTACCAATATCACCACTTAAGTCAACGACGATCTCTGCTCTTTCTGCTGGGGACAGAACAAGGCTGGTCATGCTCACAGGAGATTCAAGAAAGGCATTGTCCGTAGCTATCTGTTTGAAAGCACGTCCATCAGAAAAACCTATTTTGTACATACTAGAGTTAGAACCATTGAGAATTCTAAAGCGTATCTCTTTAGCTTCTGCGTCAAATGTAGGCTCAATAGCACCATTTGCCAGGAAAGTATCACCTATGTACCCTGTCATTACCTCATGCATATTTGGGCTGTAGAGTAACTGGACAGCGTTGTCAAATTTTCTGTCTTGAAGTACTAGTGGTATATCATCTATACCATAGCGTTTAGGTAGATCAAGGGCATCGCTCTCAGCATCTTCTATGATGATCATTCCCGCTATACCTTTATAAACTTGCTCAGATGTCTGCTTCAGTGTATGTGGGTGGTACCAGTTGGTACAAGCTTTCTGATTGACAGTATATTTAGCAGACCAAGTAGTACCTGCAGCAATATTTTGCCATGCTGAGCCATCCATATTGGCAGGAAGATGCATACCATGCCCATGCATACTGATCGTTTCAGAAAGTGTATTTTCATACTTTATAGAAACATCTTCTCCATCTCTCAAAAAGAGTGTAGGCCCTAGAAAAGTACCATTGACCGCATAGGTAGCGGTCTTACCTTCATGAAAGAAATCATGTGATGAAGACTGAACTCTTAGCTCATACACTTTAGGGTCTGAAGCTGTACCAGCTCCTGTGCCTGTCAATGAAGGAGGAATAGGAAGTGATTTTGCTATGGGCGTAAGTGTACTACCTGCATCATTACCACCGCCTCCACCACCACATCCTGTCAATAGTGCTACTGCTGCCGCGCCACTTAGTGTTAAAAATTCTCTTCTTTCCATTATATTTTCCTTTTATATTTATATGGGTGAATTGTAAAATAAGTTTGTTACTTAAATGTTACCTTATTTAATTATATAGTTATAAATTATATTTATAATAAAATAAAAGATTGAAAGAAAGAAGATTCTGGTGGTAAAGTACCACCAGAGAAGAAGATATTATCTAGATGTAGCGAAAAAAAGTTTCCATACTACACCAGCGAGTACTGCTCCTGCAATTGGTGCTGCCCAGAAGACCCAGACTTGACCCATGGCTGCGGTATCTGCAAAAAGTGCTGCTGCCAAACTTCTTGCAGGGTTCACAGAAGTATTGGAAACAGGGATAGAAATAAGGTGGATAAGTGTTAACCCTAAACCTATAGCAATAGGGGCAAAACCCGCCGGTGCTTTTTCATCTGTAGCGCCCAAAATGATAAATAAAAACATAAATGTCATCACTACTTCGGTAATGATCACAGAAGTAAGATTGTATTTACCCGGAGAGAGTTCTCCAAAACCATTAGAAGCAAAGCCCCCTGCCTCAAATCCTGTCTGCCCTGAAGCTATCATATAGAGTACAAAAGCACCCAGTGTTCCACCAACTACCTGTGCCGTAATGTAAGGCAGAAGTTCTTTGGTCTCAAATTTACCTGCAGACCAAAGTCCAAAAGAGACAGCCGGGTTAAAGTGACCACCGGAAATGTGTCCTACAGCAAAGGCCATAGTAAGGACCGTTAAACCAAATGCAAAAGCGACACCCACAAAACCTATACCCATTCCAGGGAAACCAGCTGCCAAAACAGCGGCGCCACAGCCTCCTAAAACCAACCAAAATGTACCAAAGAACTCAGCACCTAACTTTTTACCTAAAGTCATATATTCCCCTTATTATTAAAATGTTTTACGAGATAAAGTATAACAAAATATTTATAATTTTTGTTTATAAAAAGTCATATATTCCCAATATAAAGATCAAGATAAAAGGGCATGCCCTACATTTTTCATAAAATAGACAGTGCTTATGGGTGCAAAAAAATCAAAGGTCTCTTGACTGTCAATGATCTCGTCTTTTTCGCCCAAAAAAACTTCAATAACCGTTCCTCTGCTTTGAATAGCATCAAGTTTCTCTGCATCCCAGACATAGCTTAAAAGGGCATCAAGCTCTTCTCTTTCCCCCGTGTGAATATAAGCAGAGAGATCCCCTTCAGAGGGCGAAGCCACGTTGGCAGTAAATTGTTTTATATAGGCCTGTGTATCTGCATCAAAATAACGCAGTTGTGCGCGTATGAAACTCTGTTTTTCTGTCTGAAAAAAAGCCGGAGAGAGTAAGATAAGCCTGTCTATACGTTTTTTTGACTGATAGACATACTCTAAAGCCTGCTGAGCACCAAAACTAAACCCGGCAACACAATAGTCACTATGTATGAGATACTGTGAAAAGATCTCTTCTTCACCCTGAAGTGAAAAACCAGAAAAATATTTCATTAAAATATTTTCCTCAGAATTACCCTGCACTCTTCTGCGGTAATATTTTCATGTTCAAGCAGATAGGCTGATACTTCCTGTAAAGCTTTATCGAGTGTTTTAAGCAGCGTAGAGACCTCTGCTGCAGAATCACGAAGAAGATCTTCTTCTTGCTGAGAATTCACCATAAAATTATCACCCATAGCATAGGTATAGATCACTTTGGAAACGATCTCCCTGGCTTGTACTATGTCCGTTGCAGCATTGGTGAACTGCTCATTGTAGTGCATCTTGGTTGCAATGCTTCCTGCAAGATACATTTTAAGCCGTGAAAGCAGTTGGCTTTTGGAAAGAATTTCATGCTCTTGTATGAGTAGACGGGTATTGACAATGCCAATTTTGTCAAATTCAACATCCAGCCATGTGGCTATAACAGCCTTTGCCCCCTGATAAACAGCTTGTATCTCTCGTTCTTCTTCTGTAAAAGAGAGTATTTTTCGTTTGCCCTCTAAGACTTTCTCTTTGACTGATTCAAAGTCGGAAGTTTCAACTACTGTTCTGCCTTCTCTCATGGCAAAAATAGCTGCCTCATTGGTGAGTGTGTCCAGTGCTGCTGAGTTAAATCCTACCGTCATACGCGCTACTTTTTCTATGTTTACCTTGTTTGGTTTATGTGCTAAGTAGAGTTCCAGTGTTTGCATTCTGTCTTCAAGGTCTGGCAGTGAAATATGTATACGTCTGTCAAAGCGCCCTGCCCTAAGCAATGCTTCATCTAACATTTCCACTTTATTGGTCGCCCCAATGATGATAACACCGGAGCTGTCTTCAAAACCATCCATTTCTGTCAAAAGCTGATTGAGGGTTGCCTCACGTTCATCGTTTCGCTGTTCACCACGGCTTTTCCCCACGGCATCGATCTCATCTATAAAAATGATACTTGGTGCCATCTGTTTGGCTTTTTTAAAGAGTTCAGAAACCCTTTTGGCACCCATGCCCACATAGATCTGTACAAAAGAAGCACCACTTTGGTAAAAGAAAGGTACATTCGCTTCACCAGCTACTGCTTTGGAGATGAGGGTTTTCCCTACACCAGGAGGGCCTACAAGCAAGACACCCTTAGGTAAACGTATGTCAAGGTCACGGTACTTTTGCGGCTCTTTAAGAAAATCAATGATCTCTTCAAGTTCCTCTTTTACATCTTTGATACCGGCAACGTCTTTAAATGTCACACTGGAAGTCAATGCCTGAACAGGTTCATTGTGTGACTCATTTTCTGCTTTACTTGTGGCTCTGATATGTTTGAGTTGCTGAAGTCTATTTTGTTTCACAAAGCGAAATAAGAAAATAAAAGATGCAACTAAAAGAAGCAAAAGCAGCAAAGCATACATAATACTGTTCCCCTCATATACTTCTACAGGATATTTAGAAAAAAAAGCAGTTTTGTTAATGGCATCTTTATAGATCTTATAACCGGCATCACTGGTTTTTAAATGAATATACTCACCATCTACTATGACTTTTTCTATTTTGTTATTACTGTAGAGTGCATTGGCCTGTTGATGGGTGATCAGTGTATCGGTATCTCTTAGCATGGCAAAAGTCAGCAGTGTTAACAGTACCAGCAGTAAAGCAACAATGATCTTCATATTTTTGGCCTGAAGTACAGGTACCTTAAACCGTTGCTTTGTTTCCTTCATATGTTACCTCCACATCATTTAAAAATACCCAGTTTGAACTCAAATCTTCATCACTTTGTACTGACACTTTGTTAAAATACTGGTCAAAACCATGGTATACGCCATTGTTGCCATTTTCAAGTAAGACTTCAAGTGCTTGAGTATGCTCTCTTCTAAAGGCAAAGTTCTTTGCTTTTATGATCGCTGTCAATTCACGGTGTCTCTCTTTGGCAATGTTCCCTCGTATCTCTGGTTTCATGGCAGCAGAAGCTGTGTTGTCCCGTTTTGAGTATGAAAATGCATGTACATGGGTCAAAGGCAACTCCTTTACCCTTTCCATTGCTAAAGCCCACTCTACATCATCTTCACCGGGGTGCCCAACAATGTAGTCTGTACCAAGCGCATACCCTCTTGATGCAATTTTATGAAAAAGATCAAAATCTGTTTTATATTCATTACGCCTGTTCATGATCTTGAGCATTTTATCACTGGTATGCTGCAGAGCAATATGCATATGTCTTGCCATCCAAGGTTCATCAAGCAGTTCCATAAACTCATCATCTATCTGTATAGGTTCAAGACTCCCTATACGTATGCGTCGTACACCGCGTATCATAGACATTTTTTTAAGTAGTTTCGCCATAGATGTGTTATGGTCCTGTCCGTAAGACCCAACATTTGTTCCTGTCAAGATGAACTCACCAAAACCATTCGAAGCCAATTTTGTAATTTGCTCCAAGATAGTCTCTTCTTTATGTGAACGTGCATCACCGCGTACAGCAGGGATAATGCAGTAGGAACATCTAAAATCACAGCCCTCCTGAATTTTAATGAATGCCCTGCTTTTGCCTACAAACTCTTCAACAATAGTTGAGTCTATATGCTCAAGATCACCTATCTGGTAAAAAGGTTCTTCATTTTTAAGGACGGTATTGATATTTTCTTTTTCAGAATGTCCAATAACACCAAACACTTTTTTATCTTCAAAAAGAGTTTCACCCTTGGAGTGCGAACCACACCCTGCAAGTATGACTTTTGCATCAGGGTTTTTACGCTTCATGGATGAAATGTAATTACGTACAGAGGAGTCTGCCCCATTTGTGACTGTACATGAGTTTACTACGATAAAGTCCGAGTTCATTTCATCATCTGTTAGGTCATAGTCTTTTAGTTTAGACATCATCACTTGTGTATCAAACTGATTGGTACGGCAGCCAAAGGTTTTAAAATAGACTTTTTTCTGCATTATTCTATGTCCTCTCTTGAAAATAGGTCTTCTCCGGGTAAAGGAGGTTTTGGTACCGGCTTGTCCATATAAAGAGATTGTGTAGGGAAAGCCAGATTAATACTTTCTTCCTCATGTATACGTCTTAAGATCTCTATAGTAATAGTACTTCTCAGTGTCATGGTTGCAAAAGAATTCGTAAGGTACCAGGCAGATATTTTAATACCATAAGGCTCTATATGGGTAAAGATACGCGGTTCAACATTGGTATTACGAATACCATACTGACTTCTGAGTTTGTTGAGTTGTTTTCTTGTAATGTCCGTGTATCCTTTGGAATACTTACGTGTGACATCTTTGGCAATAGAGTTTGCTTTTTGTACATCCGAGTCAAAAGTGATCACAAAATCGATACCATCCCATACTGTTTTCAACCCTGCATGCGAATAGTTTGAGATCATATCAGTGAAGATGAAATTGTTAGGTATAAATACCATACGCCCTGCTCTTCTGTTTACCATATAGGTTGTCAGTGTAATATCTTCATGCATGGTCATACGCAGCAAAGAGATATCGACAATATCTCCTACATACTCAACTCCGTCACGCACAAATTTTACCCTGTCACCTACATGTATTGCTCCGCCAAGCACAATGGTAGCCCATCCCATTAAAGACATAAACCAATCTTTCATCGCAATGGCAATACCCGCAGAAGCGAACCCAAGAATGGTCACCAAATAGGAAACATTTTCAATATAGGCAAGCAATAATGTAAATATCAGTATGGTCATAAAAGAAATATTGAGTGCTTTGTTGATGATATAAAAACGGTCATTGTCTGACATATATCGCTTCACAAGGTGTTTGATAAGAAACAGAAGAAAGAAAAAGAAGAAAATAATCCCGCCGATCCCTAGAGATTTTTCTATTTCTCTGTCAACATCTGCCTTTAAATTGAGTTCTATCTCATCAATTTTTTTGCTATACACATTTTGTGTGGTCTTAAAGATCTCGATAATAGGTTCAAAGGTTTTAATTTGATCTTTTGTATCAGCAAGTTCTTCTATATACTCCTGATTTGAAGGATCAAGTTTTACAAGTTCTTCTATGACAATTTTTTTGTCTTGGAATTTCTTTAATATATTTTGTAAAGATTCATACCTGTTAGCATACAGACGTTGGTCTGAACGTAACTTTTCTTTGTAAGAGAGTGCACCTATCACAGCAAAAGGGTTTTCTACCTGTGGTATATCTTCAATGTTTGGAGGGGTGAGAAATTGTTTGAAGGGGTCTTTTGCATACTCTTTAAGTAGTTGTAACTTATCGAGTAGTGTGACCTCTTCTCTTTTGTAGTTTTTGAGTATTTTCTTTTGTTTACTGGTTAATTTTTTAAGGCTCTCTAGGTGTAAGATCTTTTCAAGAAGTGCTTTCTCTTCTTTTTTTAATTCATTATACGTATGGTAGTTACTATATATTTTAGACCAAATATTATTTTCTAAAAGTGCCTTCTCCAAGGCCTTTTTTTCTGCTATAAGTGAAAGCAACTTTGCTGATTTAGGTTGTTGTACTTGTCTATTCTCTATAGTTAGGTTCTGTTCCGATTTTGTATCGGCAACGGCACTAGAAGCAGTCAATATTGCCAATGCTACAAAGATATGTTTTAATTTCATAGAACCTCTCCAAATTGGCCAAGGACTTTTTTAACCGTTTTTTCCTCTATGTCCGCGATCATTGTATGATTACCCATACCTTGAGGCAATATGAATTTAATGCTTCCTTTGGCAGATTTTTTATCTAAAAAGAAATGCTCATAAAAGTCATCAACATCTTTAATGACATAACTTGTTGGTAAAGATGACTTTTCCAGCAATGCCTTGACTTCATCTGCTTCTTCTTGGGTAAAGAGTCCCAACTCCACAGCTAAAGCATTTGCCATGATCATACCTATAGCCACAGCTTCACCATGAAGGTAAGTCGTGTAGTTTGTTTCATTTTCAACCACATGACCAAAAGTATGTCCATAATTTAACACTGCCCTTATCCCTGCTTCTTTTTCATCTTGGTTTACAACCCAGGCTTTAAGTTCTACAGATTTACGTATCATCTCTTTAATGGTGTTGATATCACTAAGATCTGCTTCTTGCAGGTAAGAGAAAAAATCTTTGTTGAACATGACTGCCATCTTTACAACTTCTGCTACACCTGCTGCAAATTCACGTGGAGGCAAAGTCTCTAAAAAGGCAGGGTCAATATAGACAGCTTTAGGCTGATAAAAAGCACCAATAAGGTTTTTACCATACTTGTTGTTGACACCGGTTTTTCCCCCTACAGAAGCATCAACCTGAGAAAGCAGTGTTGTAGGGATCTGTATAAAGTCTATACCTCTTTGGTACAAAGATGCAGTAAATCCGGTCATATCACCAATAACACCGCCACCAAAAGCAATGAGCAGAGATTTACGGTCTAATTTATGTTCAAAACATTCATTCAGTATATTCTCCACTGTTTCAAGTGTTTTATAACCTTCACCGTCAGGCACCGTAACAACATTTAGTTTTGTAGCGCTTAAAGAAGAGAGAAGCTTCTCTAAATGATGCCCTGCAACAGTGGGGTTTGTAACCACTACAACATTTGTATCAAAATGAAGCGGGGGCAAAACATCTATGGTAATGTCATAGGTAACGGGTTGTGGCGGTACTAATTCTATAGGAACGATCATCTCTTAAAACCTTGCGTTATAATTGGCTTTATTTTATCTTATTTGAGATTAAAGCGCTGTTAAGCGCTTCTTTATTCCTTAGTATGTACTTCAGAAAGTGCAAAAGGAACAAGCAGTTTAGGATGCTTTGTGGTGGTAAGTAAAAAATCTTGGATTTTAGATGAGATCAAGGCAATAAAACTGGCTGTATTGAGATGTTTTTCAAATGGAGCCACTAAAAGTATGGACTGCATCGTTGAAAGTTCACGTATGGGATTGGCAATTTTTTGTTCGATTTTCATCTCTATATTAAAGATATGTGTCAATGTCTCAAAATGCTCAATGATCATCTTTTTGCTCTCAAAGTCACCTTCAGGATCATAATCTCCAAGTATAAGTTCAAGTCCAAGCATATCTGATATATCAAATGCCGTAGAAGAGATAGACTCCATTTTTTCCTTTTCACTCATAAGCACTACACTCTTTTCGATCTCAGACAAGTTTCTATCTCCAAAAAGATAGACCAATTTCTTTAGATCGTACAGCGTAGCTTTTAAGTTTTCAGCTTCAAAGGCAGGTATACTATTCATGATCAGGCCAATATTTTGTTCATAAATATCATACTCAATGACCTCTTTTAAACCTTCGTTTTTATAAGATATTGACAGTGTGACCTGTTTTGATTCATACGCTTTTAAATTGTCAATGAGTGCAAAATCATTTGGATAGATAATACGTACAAAAAGTGATTTGTCTTCAAGTTTTTCTGTGAGAAAAATACTCTCTTTTAAGTATCGTAATACATTTTCCTTATCGTGTCTGAAGTCAAGAAGCAAATAAATATTTTTTCCAAAAGGTTCGGGAAAAAGACCTACTCTTCTGTTTATCGTTCTATACACGCCATCAAGTACCATGGGTTTACCCAAAATAAGCAAGGTGTCATTAGGACGGATCATTGTTGCAGCAGTAGGCAAAATCTGTGTTTCATCACGGTAAATGGCTGCTATTTTCCATTTGTTTTGACGTATAGACCCTATATGTCGATAGGCATAAGAACTCCCAAAAGGTATATGTACTTCCATAATTTCACCACGGCCAAGACCTACATTTTGAGCCACAAGCGGTACGTTGGGAAGCTGGTCATAAAGGTGTGCAGCAACAAGCGCTGCACTGTGTACGATCGTTATGTTTTCATACTCTTTTCCAATTTCTTCATTATCCCATTGATTGACAAGGACTACACGTACTTTTTGCTTGATAAGGGCTATATTCTTAAGCACGTAACGCACATCTTCCAGCTCTTCCATCACAACAAAAATATTTGAAAATTTTGTTGCAGCCATGATCCGTCCGAGTTTGGAAAAACTTGTAGGGTCTTCATTGATCAGTGTGATGTTTTTTCCCATTTTAGGTGGTGTAGTCTCTTGTTTATAGCAGGTCACATAGTATTGGTTTTCAGCCACCCTGTTTTTACTCACCCAATCAATAAAATGTCTAGCAATAGTACCACTAGCCAAAATGAGAATATTTTTCATTTATGCCCTATGAGATTTGGGTATAATTGCCCAATTATTTTAAAGGACATTATAACACAATGCAATTTCAGATAGATAAAATGGATGGCAAAGCACGAGCCTGTACGATAAAAACGGCACATTCTACCATCAAGACACCCGTTTTCATGCCTGTAGGGACTGTTGGTGCGGTAAAAACCTTAGATGCACTGGACTTGGCCACTTTCATACAACCAGATATTATTCTTGCCAATACCTACCACATGTATATTCGTCCCGGAGATGATGTGGTGGCAAAAATGGGCAAACTGCATGGTTTTACAAAATACCCCAAAAGTTTTTTAACAGACTCTGGCGGATTTCAGGCCTTTTCTCTCTCTAAAAATGTCAAAATAGACGAAGGCGGCATCACCTTTGCCTCTCATGTTGATGGATCAAAACACTATTTCACCCCTAAAAAAGTGATAGACATACAACACAATTTAGGCTCTGATATCATGATGATCCTTGACGACCTTGTGGCACTTCCTGCAACCCAGGAACGTATCGCAGCAAGCATAGACCGTACCACTCGCTGGGCACAGGAATCCATTGATTACTTTAGAGAAAAGCAGCAAGAAGGTATTGGGGTAGATCAAAATATATTTGCTATTATTCAAGGAGGCACCGACAACGCTTTTCGTGAAAAATCAGCCAAAGAACTCTGTGCCATGGACTATGACGGTTTTGCCATAGGCGGTCTGAGCGTAGGTGAAGCCAATCAAGATATGTACGATACGGTTGAGTGGACCACACAATTTATGCCTGAAGAGAAACCCCGCTATCTTATGGGTGTGGGTACACCAGAAGATCTGGTAGAAAATGTATCACGGGGTATTGACATGTTTGACTGTGTCATGCCTACAAGAAATGCCAGGAATGGTACACTTTTTACAAGCTTTGGAAAAGTAAACATCAAAAAAGCCTGCTACACCACAGATGAAGCTCCCTTGGATCCCGAGTGTGGGTGTATAGTTTGTAAAACCTACTCCAGAGCATATCTAAGACATCTTTACAGAGCAAGAGAACTCACCTATTTCAGACTGGGTACGATTCATAATCTCTATTATTACCTCGATCTTATGAAACAGATGAGAGAAGCCATTTTGGAAGATCAATTTGATACATTTAAAAGTGAATTTTATAAGAAACGTGCGTAGGGTCGATACATTGCACGTTATTTAATCTCTAAAATAACAATCATGTTTCCATCTTTATTATACATTTCTTTCACATTGGCGTCTAAAGAAGGTTTTCCGGTTATCAGTGCACCTTTTATTGTGTTGAAGACATGAAAAAAATCTTTATTAAAAGGGGCACGTATCTCTTTTAAATTTTTATTTTTGATCACAGAAACAATATCTTGTATACAATGCATATAATACATTTTATTCAGCTCTCGTTTGATTCTGTATTCACGCATGATCTCAATATTTTTGATCCAAACTTCTTTGTCTATTTCAGAGAGATCTTTTAAATCTTTTACAAATGCAATTTCATATGCTATTTTATCTTCAAAACTATGACGCTCATCATCAATAGATTGTTCAAACGACTCTTCATACTTCTTCAAAATTTCATATAACTCGTCTTCAGCAAGTTTAATCGTTTCAAAATGATGAATATATGCTGATTTTTTATCATAGTCATTGTCGATATCTTTAAGGATCTCCAGGGCTGCACCAAGATATACATACTTATCTTCTTTGTCTTGCCTGTAAACAATACCATGATTTGAAATTTCCACTTTAGGACCTACATAGGATAAATC
>DQVY01000287.1 GCA_015661535.1 Sulfurovum sp.
AAAGCGGGTCTTGGTGAAGTATGGGAAGAAGTAGAATTCTGGGCAAACATCATGGTTCACCATGTAGATCCAGATGGATCTTTAGGTGTAAGAAAGTTCTGGGCTTCAAAAGAAGATCCAACAAGAGCGGTGACGATTCCAGAGTGGTATCAAGCAGCATTTGACAAACTTCCAAACCTTAGAAAAGCAGCAAAAGCAGCATACCCTGATTCTAAATATCCGAACTATGAGATGATGAGAGACAGAGGTACTTGGTTAGAAGAAGACAACATCTATAAACCACAAGAGAGACCACTTAAAAAAGTAGGGTCTACTTATATTTCTCATGGCCATGAATATGCAGAAGAGAATGTTAGAAAAGATGAATTTGGTGTCATTATGGCAACAGATGACCATGGACATGAAAAAGCAATTGGTGTTGAAATAGATGGAGAACTTGTACAAGGTTTCCATACATTGACTAAAAAACTTGACTTCTACTGTGAGTGGTTTAAAGAGTGGAAATGGCCAGAGTATGCTGTGCCAATTTACCCAACCAATGCAGAAGACAGAAAGAAAATGACACATGTTGTGACACAAGTACACCATGACTTTATGAAAAAAGACAATGAATTCGCATTGAACACTGTATTTAGATTGCCGTATAATATTCATACACGTTCAGTCAACTCTAAGCATTTGATGGAAATTTCTCAAAACCACAACCCGGTTTGGATCTATACAGAAGATGCTAAGAAACTTGGTATTAAACGCGGAGATGCAGTGAAAGTAACGATTACTGATACTGTTTCCGGGCTTGATTCTGGTTACTTTATTGCAATGGCTGTACCAACAGAAGCGACTATGCCAGGTGTAATGGCGTGTTCTCACCATGCAGGTAGATGGAAACTTAAAAATGCCGTTGAGATCCCTGGTTTTGAACACAAACTAGGTGTCATGGGACTTGGTGCACCACTTTATGATCTTACAATGGATGGTAAAATTGGTACATTGAAACCTACAGAGGGTATTGTTGACGGTATGGAAGCACGTAAAGATACTTGGCAGTTTAAAGAGTACAACAGAGACCTTGACAATATCTGGTGGGATGGACTTTCAGGTTCATGGCAGAATGCTGTTGCCCCTTCTCATCCAGACCCAATTGCAGGAAACCATGCCTGGCATCAAAAAGTTGTGGTAGAACTTGCAGGTAAAGATGATGTTATTGGTGACATTTATGTGAACTATGAAAACAACATGAAAGTCTATCAAGCGTGGAGAGATGACCTTACACGTCCTCTTAATGAGACAGATACACTCAGACGTCCTAAACATATTAAACGTCCGGCAGTGCCTCTCTCAGACAAAGCATATGCAGTAAATCTTACAAAATAATTTTATACTTATAGTGTTTTCCAAGCGCATGCTTGGGAACACTGCACCTACCATTTCCCAGATAACTCATTCGCTTAAGTTTTATTTATCTTGAAAGTGGTATAGTTCACAAAATAAGCCGACACAATGATAATAGAAAGAGAATAATAATGGAACAAATGAAACAAGAGATAGAAAACCGTATAGCAATTTACGCATTGATTTCAAGACTAATGCTTGTTGAAGTAGATGAAACATTTTTGGCACAGATAGATGATAATGAAGACATCCTTTCTCTCTTTCCTAACTACAAAGCTTGGGGTAAGCGAAAAGATCTTTCTAAAAAAGTGATGATCGAAGAACACTTTAATGTAGATTTTACAAATTTATTTTTAATGCATCTTGTTCCTTATGAGAGTTTCTATACAAGAGATGACCAGATGATAGAGAGTGGAGGAGACAACCCTGTACTTGAGCTTTACAATGAATTAGATTTTCGTGTAGAACTCGATAAAGCCAGAGTGGTTTCTGCGGACCACATAGGTGTAGAATTAGAGTTTATGTATATGCTTTGTACTGCCTTGAAAAAAGCTTTAGAAGCAGATGACAAAGATGGTATTTGTGAGCTTTTACAGGTACAACGTGCATTTTTAAAAGAACATCTTTTAGAATGGGCACCGTTATTCCTTATTAACGCGAAGCGTGAGTCCCGTACACCACTCTACCATGATGGTGCAGAACTTACCTTGGAGTTTTTACTTTCAGATTTTGAGTATATTACCACGCAACTCGAAACGCATTGTCAAACTGAGGCTGTGGAAAACTAATGTCACTTCAATTAGAGATCGCATCATGTGTAAGGGCTACTAGTAAATTTTCAGACTGTACTAAATGTATAGATGCCTGTCCGGAGTCTATACAGCTTGTAGACAATTTGCCAAGTTTTGCAAACAACACAGGGGTAGAAGCAGCAGCCTGTGTGGGGGTATGTCCCACAGAAGCTTTTTCGCTTTCAGATTTCTCTACCACAGAGTTTTTCTTCTCTTTTCTTGAATCAAAAGTGAGATTAATAAGTCCCAAGTTGAATGTACCTTGTCTTTCTGTCCTCTCTGTGGAACATCTTATCTCTTTGGCGCTTGCAAGTGAAGAGACGATCACTTTGGATTTGAGTTCTTATGATGAAGAGAGTATTTTATATGAACATATAAAAGCACATATTGAAGAGGCAAATTTTGTGCTTTCTTCTTTCTCTTCTAAAAAACTTGAAACCAATGCAGATGCCGTGACAGAGGCTGATAAAAATGCAGTTAAGACAAATAAAGAGGATGAAGTATCAGACAGACGTTCATTTTTAGGGAATGTCTCACTCAAAGGTGTCATCAAACATAAAATGAGTTTTGATGAAGCGGTAGAAGCTGATGAGTTGAAAACCTTTGCACTTGATCCGGCTATCATTGCAAAAATTAGAGCAAAAAACTTACCAGATAAACGTAAAATATTGTTCACAACTTTGAAACATGCGGGTGTACCTGAGAACTTTGAAGTATTGGCAGAGGAAGATATCACTTTTACCTCCCAGAAATTTGTAGATGATTCTTGTACGAATTGTCAGATATGTTATCGTATCTGTCCTACGGGTGCACTTTCTTCTGATGGTAAGTTTTCTTTGATACATTTTGATGCGATGTTATGTGTCAAGTGTAGGCTTTGCCATGATGTGTGTGAGCCAGATGCGATACAACTGCAGCCTGGGTTTGAGATCAAAGAGTTTTTTGAACCTACACAACGAACTTTGGCAACCTTTGACATCAAACGATGTAATGAGTGTGGAAATAATTTTACCTATACAGGTGGAGAGCAGACCTGTCCTCGTTGTCTGATAGAAGAGGAAGAGGCTATGTTCCTGCATTCCAATGCTTTATCAATGAAAGCTTTATTTGATGATAAAAAGGATGATGACAAATAATGATAATTATTTTTGAGCGCTTAAGCAAAACTTTAGTGAGGGGAATTGAAAATGAGCTTTGCTTAGTTTCAAGGAGACAGATATTATGATGCCACATGAGATACAGCCTGATACAAAATTATGTACTATTTTAGGACATAATGCACAAACAGGGTATATGCGTAAATATTTTAATAAAATAATGAAGCACAACAATAAAAATGCGACAGCCATTGCTTTGAATATTACAGATGAAAATTTTGACTATACCATGCAAAATGTTGGCCAGTCAAAAGTCACGATGATGATGATAGAACGTGAATTTGGCGAAAAAGCACTTGCTTACTGTGAAAGTCTTGATGCCTGTGCAACAAGAGAAGGTCGTGTTGATTTTGTTGAAGTAAATGAAGGTAAAGTACATGGATATTGTTTGTGGGATGAGGCTAAAGCATTGTTTGATAAACCAGAGTTTTTAGATGACCAAATTTTATTTGTGGCAAAGATGATGTTACTTGCAAACCGCTGGTTTGAAACAAAAATAGATGTGGATGAAATTCCCGTACTTATAGGAGATAAATAATGGATAATATAAAAAATTTAAGAGAAGAATTTGCCAACATAAGTCAACAAAACTTCAATGGTACACCAGCCTTTGGTCCTGATGGGCAGTGTGCAGCAGATGAAGAGGTAGATCTAAAAGATTATCCTTCATACACAGAAGCGCTGTATGCAAAACTCATTGCACCGCATGTTTCAGGTATCTATATCTCTCGTTGGGATATTAAAGATATTGCACTGACTGCAGGGGATTCCATGGCAATTCACCCAAGAAAACGTATGTTTGAATTGTTGATGAAGTTCGCAACTTCTAAAGAAAATATGCAGTCTGTATTGGATGCACTTGAAGCACATATGGAAGATAAAATAGGTATTTATAATGAATTTATCAGGTCTTACCCGAACTCTGCAGAAGTATTCCAGCCTAAGATCGATAAAGCACGCAGAACAATGAAACTTTTCCCTAAGATTATTGAAGAGTATTTTGCAGAGTAGTCTCTAGGACATAGTGTATTCCTTATCATACTTGCAGTATAATATTTGATATAAAATTGCAAGGTCTCTGATGTCTACAATAACCAATGAAGAAGTATTAAATTATCACAAGCAAGGTAAAACAGGGATTGCTCTGACCAAACCTTGTGATTCTCAACATGAACTTTCACTTGCCTATACTCCCGGTGTTGCCATTCCCTGTCTTGAAATTGAAAAAGATGAAGGTCTCGTCTTTGAATATACGAATAAAGCAAATCTTGTTGCCGTCATTTCTGATGGAACTGCAGTCCTTGGCTTAGGGGATATTGGACCATTGGCTTCCAAACCGGTTATGGAGGGGAAAGCGGTTCTTTTTAAAAAGTTTGCAAAAATAGATGCTTTTGACATTGAACTGGATGTACATTCTGTAGAAGAGATAGTGGCGACCTGTAAGGCCATCGCACCCACATTTGGGGGCATAAACCTAGAAGATATTTCAGCACCGAGATGTTTTGAAATAGAACGTATATTGAAAGAAGAACTTGACATTCCTGTTTTTCATGATGACCAACACGGTACCGCCATTATTACGACAGCTGGATTGATGAATGTCCTGGAACTTACCGGTAAAAAAGTGTATGAGATAAAGATCGTTATCAACGGTGCAGGTGCAGCAGGTATCTCTTGTGCAAAGATGTATAAGGCTTTGGGCGTAAGACATATTATCATGTGTGATTCCAAGGGGGTGATCAATACTAATCGGACAGATTTAAATAAATATAAAATGGAGTTTGCTGTTGAAACTGCTGCTGACAGACTTTATGAAGCGATAGAAGATGCAGATATGTTTTTGGGACTCTCTGTAGCGGGTGCATTGACTAAGGAGATGGTAGGTAAAATGGCAGCCAACCCTGTGATCTTTGCCTTGGCAAACCCTACACCGGAAATTCTTCCAGAAGAAATAATGGAAGTTCGAAATGATGCCATTATAGCCACGGGTCGTTCTGATTATCCTAACCAAACCAATAATGTATTGGGTTTTCCTTTTATTTTTAGAGGGGCATTGGATGTACGTGCAAAAAAAATAACTGAAAAGATGAAAATGGCAGCAGCCGAGGCGCTTGCAACCTTGGCAAAAGAGCCTGTACCTTATTATGTAAAAGCAGCATACCATGATGACAATATTACCTACGGGAAAGAACATATTATTCCCTTACCCTTTAATAAAGAAGTACTCATATGGGTAGCATCTGCTGTGGCAAAAGCAGCATATGAAGAGGGCGTGGCAAGGGTTGACAGCTATGACCATGAAGCCTATAAAGAGTATTTACGCTGCCTCATTTATGGATGTCCGGAAGATAAATAATTGATGAACCTAAAGTCTTATATCGACCTTGTCGCACTTTTAGAAATAGATCCATCAACGCGAGAAGAAAATCGCACTTTTGCTTTAACCCATCCCTTGCTTAAGAACAAGCCTTTGGAACAGATCGGCGCATGGATCGCCCTACACTATGACAGGTTGAAAAGACCACTTTTGAGCGAAACATTTTCCTCTTATTTGTATGCTACGACATTTACCCTTGTCGTCATTTCTTTTATTTTAGGACTGTTTACCGGTTTTGGATTACTCTCTTATAATGGTTCTGAACCTGTGAATGTGATCTATTTTATGGTCATGGTGATTGTATTCCCTCTTGTGACTATGTTATTGACAGTCATTTCCATGTTCAGAGCACAAGGTACACACAATGTCTTGGTCCATATTTCTCCCGCTTTTTGGATGGAAAAAATACTCACTTTGTTTCCAGGAAGGGTTGAAGACAATATCAGGGCTTTTAAATTAAATCCTTTATTGACAAATTGGCTTATTATTCAGCGGGCACAAGTACTGTCGCTGTTTTTCTCTTTGGGGTTGCTGTTGGCTCTTTTGGCTATGGTTGTTACAAAAGATATTGCGTTTGCATGGAGTACAACACTGCACATAAGCCCTGAAGAGTTTCATCTATTTTTAAAAAATATTGCGTTTCCCTGGAGCGAATTTTCACCCTCTGCTGTACCGAGTATGACATTAATAGAAAAGAGTCACTATTTTAGACTGGGTGAGGGAACAAGTATGTTAGACCCCGAACAACTTGGGGAGTGGTGGAAGTTTTTGGCTTTTGCTACACTCTTCTATGCCATACTTCTGAGACTTCTCATGCTTTTTATTGCATCTTTTGGATTTAAACGTGCATTAAAACAGTC
The DNA here is from genome assembly GCA_015661535.1 of Sulfurovum sp. Classification (GTDB taxonomy): domain Bacteria; phylum Campylobacterota; class Campylobacteria; order Campylobacterales; family Sulfurovaceae; genus Sulfurovum. The sequence continues at coordinate 6,578 of DQVY01000287.1, forward strand.
TGTTTTGATTTTGGAAGGCTCCAGAAAATTGCTTAGAGAAATGAATGAACCTCTTATCTCTACACATGAAAGAGCAGCAGAAAATGCCTGGGATCTTCATACCCAGGGTTATAGGCAAACAGTCAATACATTGGATGCCTCTTATGATGCTGTGCAGGGTTGGGCTATATCCCAAGATGATATTTTGGTTTTGAGTGATACCTTGGGTGTCATAGCACCAAAACATTTGAAAGTAGGGGGCTCAAACAGTTTAGAGGAAGATGATGAAGTGATCTCAGGAAGTGAGGGCGAAATATTGCTCTTGGCTAAATCATGGGAGCATCCCAGCAATGAATTTTTAGATTATCTCCTTGATCTGAGTAAAAAGGTAGATAAAATAGTGATCATGCCACTAGGTACAGGTGCAGATCTCTATGCCGTAAAGTCAGAAGATTTGGATGAGTGGGCAAAGAAACTCTCCTCTATAGAGAATGAGAAGGTTTGGTTAAAACGATCTCATGTAGAAAGTTCGAAGGGGGAGGAAGAAAATGGAAACGCCTAAACAAAGCAGTGTGGCACACCCTACATTTGCTGTAGTGGGACACCCCAATAAAGGTAAGAGCTCTATTGTATCGGCCTTGGCACTGGATGATTCAGTACATATATCAAACACTTCAGGTACCACAACCAAAAAGCGAAGTTTTCCTTTAAGTGTGGATGGAAGAGTTCTCTATGAATTGTTCGATACACCAGGGTTTCAAAGGGCAAGAAGGGTATTGGCATGGTTGGAAAAACATGATGTTCCTGCGGATAAAAGGCATGAAATAGTACAACGTTTTATCAATGAACATCAGGAAGATACACGTTTTAATGATGAGATAGAACTGCTTACGCCCATCATGGAAGGTGCAGGTATTATTTATGTGGTAGATGCCTCTAAACCTTATGGGGAAGAGTATGAAGCAGAGATGGAGATACTGCGTTGGACAGGGCAGCCCTCTATGGCACTTATAAACCATATTGATGACAATGACTATAGCCAAGAGTGGAAGAGGGCATTGGGGCAGTATTTTAAGATGGTACGTACCTTTAATCCTATGCAGACGAGTCTTGCACAGCATATGAGTATTTTAGAGAGTATGGCACAGCTTAAAGAAGAGTGGATAGCCCCTGTGAAAGCATCGATGAAGTTATTTGAACAGTATCAGGAGCAGATGCTGGAGAGGAGTGCTGCACTCTTGACAACATTGCTTTATGAATCACTTTCTATGGTGGAACGTTTTCCTGTAAAAACAGAAGAAGTGTATGCAGAAGACAAAGAGAAAGTGGAAGAGAAATATAAAGAAAAACTACGTACTATGGAAGTAAATGTTCAAGAGCAGATAGAAAAAATTTGGAACCATGAACACCTTCAAAAAACACAAGAGATGTTGACGTTGGATGAGATGGATCTTTTTTCCAAAGAGACAGCATCTGTCTTTGGATTGACCCGTAAAGAACTCATCATTACAGGTGCAACCTCCGGAGCTGCTGCCGGCGCAGGGATAGACCTTCTTTTTGCAGGACACACCCTGCTTTTGGGTGGACTCATTGGGGGTGTCGTAGGCGGTACAGGTGCCTATTTTGGTTTTAATGAACTCTCAGAAGTAAAAGTGTTAGGGCAGACCATGGGGAAACGCTATCTTGAAATAGGCCCTATGGAAAACAGAAATTTCCCTTATATCTTACTGGGTCGTGCTCTGTATCATACAGTGCAGGTAGCAAGTATATCTCATGCGGCAAGAGAAGTGTTTGATATGAAAATGGACCAAACATTCAAAGCCCAGTGGCTTAGTGATACCTTGAGAAAAAATTTGGAGACATACCATAAAAAGTTTCGTTCAGGAAAGAGTGTAGAACCAAAGGATCTTAAAGCGTATGAGGCACTCATACATCAGACACTAAAAGCATTGTTGGAGGGGGAGTAAAAGAAAGGCCTAAAAAAGTTTTTCTAATCCCATTAAAAGTACCACTGTCAATAAGCCTCCGGCAATCCCTGCCAGTATATCATCCATCATCACGCCCAAACCACCTTTGATCTCTCTGTCTATCCATCCTATGGTGGAGGGTTTCCAGATATTAAAAAGACGGAAAGCAGCAAAACTGAACACTATAGCCAAGAGGTCTGCATAAGGATACTGCATGGTAAGGGCTGTAGAATAGGCTATCATCAGTGCAAGCCACATACCGGCAGCTTCATCTATGACAATGTGTTGTTGGTCATGGTTGCCTGTTTCCTTTTCGTATTTGTTGATCTCAAAAATACCTATAACGGTAATGGCAAGTGTCAGCATAAAAAGTGTTTCCATACCCAAATAATAGAGTATAGCAAGACCTATGGGCAGAGCAGCCAGTGTACCGGCTGTAGCAGGTGCTTTTGGACTAAGTCCCGCACCGCCAAAGGTTAAAAAAAGTTTTTGTAAGGTCATATGCATCGCTCCTATGTAAGAGATGAAGTTTGGTAAAGCTCTGTAAGTTTCAAGTAAAACTGTTCTTCACTTTGCTGTTCCAAAAGTCCTGAACCCGGCATAAGAGAGTAGTACATCTCTTGGAGGTTCTTAAATCTTTCAGGGAAAAGGGCTGCCAATATGTTGGCTGAAACTTCTTTTCTTACCAAAATAGGGGGAGGAATGAGCCCTGATTGTATGAGTTTCATAATGGATTCTGAATGATAGTGTACATGGTGGTGTTGTCCATGGGGACAGGTTCTTGTACTGACAAGCGTCTTACAGGTATCGCAGTATACATACTCATCAATGGTTTTAATATCAATAGCCATCTCTTCACTGTGATCAAATACAGAAGAGAGACGGTTTTTATCATAATACAAGCCAAGCCCCCCATGATTTTTACCAATAACCAATTGGCTGCAGCCATAATTTTTTGCCAAAAGTGCATCTAAAATGAGTTCATTGTAGCCTGCAAAGATATAGGAGTTCTCAAAAGGAATGATAATCACTTTATTGCGTGGTAAAAAATTGTCTACAAAGGTACTCAGTGCATTGTGGCGTATGTCATAACGAAGTCCTTCAGAGGTAAAAGGTTTTCTCAAAAAGATGACAAGAAGATCAGAGTTGCTTAGTGCTTGGCGTATCATTCTTTCATGGGCACGGTTGAGAGGGTTTGCTGCAAGCATCATAGAGGAGATGTACTGCGCACCTGTTTTTGTAATGATATTTTGTATACGTTTCACATTATCTTCAAGAAGTGGATAGACAACGGTATAGTCACCCGATACTGCCATTTTTCCAAGTCTTGCTGTTGTATTGCGTACTCCAGGATGTGCAGCATCGGAGGTGCCGTAAATATCATTTAGTCGTTTGGCAGGATCAATATCAAAAGTCTCATCTACTGTGAGTTCCCCTACAACTTCACCTTCACACAGCAGAGATATGATCTCACCCGCTTTTACCGTTTTGAGTACCTGATGATTTTTTCTACCCTTTGGTGCAAGGATAAAAGAAAAAGGGAATGGTATCCCTTTATACATTTTACTTCTGTCAACTTCTTCTGCCTCTTCTTTGCCCATGAGCTTTTCTATGGGGGAAATGAGTCCGGCTTGTGCCAGGGCTAAAGTAGAAAGTGCTTCTGTGTCAATGTACAGTGATTTATTTCTTTTTGAAAAGTCCATATTTTTTCCTTTTTTCCCAGAGGCTTTTTCTTGAGATTCCTAACTTTTTAGAGAGTTCTGTATCTGGGAACCTGTATTGAAAACTATTGACAATAAATTTGACATAGTCATCGATGGTAAGGATCTCATTTTGATCATAGAGTTTAGAGTCTGTATTGAGTGTTATCGTGTTAAAGTCAGATTCCAGGTTTGAGGTACTGCACAAAATAAAATCATAGTTTTTTAACATTTCCAGCAGTGTTTCTCTGTCTGTTTTTTTAAGTACATGTACTTCAGTGATATAGAGTAAAGAAGCAGAGCTGCTTTGTTCTATTTTCTCTTTCCAGTTCTTGTCGCCTAAAGGTATAAAAGTAAGCAGAGTATTGGTTGTTTCAACATGTTCAAATACAATTTTATCGATCAGCCTTTGGTAGTTTGTTTCTATAACAAGAGGGGTGGTGATCTCTTTTATATCAAAGTTGCTTTCAATGTCTTTGAGAAGATTTTGCATGTATTCCTGATAAAGAGAGGTTTGCTTTCTCAGGGCTTGATACTCTTTAAGATGCTCAATTTTTCGCATGAGATCTTCGAGCATAAAAGGTTTGACGATGTAATCTTTTGCGCCAAGTCTCAGCGGCTCTCCGACGGTATCATTGTTAATGTAGTTGACCATTAAAATGATGATCTTGTCTTTAAACTTTGTAATGAGCGGAGAAGTGTTTTGTCCCGGGAGATTCGTGGAGAGAAGATAGATATCAGCATTTGTGTTCATAGTCTCTTTTATAGAGCTATATATCTCTGTTTCATACCCGGCTTCATTTAGTTTTGATGCAATACTTTGCGCCAAATAGAGTTCATTTTCTACAATGATAATTTTCATATCTTGCTCCATTTCATAAAGTTTTCCAGTTTGTGTAAGTCAAATTTGCTACGGCGTGTACCGTGACACCTTCTTTTCGTCCTACAAAACCAAGTTTTTCTGCGGTAGTTGCTTTGATATTTATAAAGTTTTTACGTAGTCCCAATAAAGTCGAAAGTGTTGTACGCATCTCTTCTTTATAAGGATTTATCTTAGGTGCTTCTGCCATAATAGTAAGGTCTACATTGCCTATGGTATATCCAAATGAGCCTATGCGTTCTACCGTATCTTGCAGCAAGGCTTTTGAGTCTGCTCCGGCATAGGTCTCTTCTGTATCGGGGTATAGTTCCCCTATGTCTCCCATACCCGCTGCACCCAAAAGTGCATCAATGAGTGCATGTATGGCTACATCACCGTCACTGTGTGCTTTAAATCCATAGGGTACATCTATAGTTACACCGCAAAGTACCATTGCTTTGCCTTCTTCAAAAGGATGAATGTCTATAGCAAAACCTGTCAGTGTTTTGTTGGAAGGTGCTTCAAGACAGGAGAGCTTCTGCAAGTCCTCAAGTGTCGTCAGTTTATGTGCTTTGTGTGAACCTTCTACAAAAAAGACTTTTTCCCCCAGAGAGGCAATGGCAGAAGAGTCATCTGTAAAGACTTTATTGGTCTCAAGGGCTTTTTTGAGTGTTTTGGTAACAGAAAGTTGAGGTGTCTGAATGATCTTTACGGCTTCTCTGTCCAGGGGTTGGTTAGCAAGGTAGAGCGTATCGGTAACAGGGAGTACAGGTACGATACATGAGGCTTTACTTTTCGCATTTAAAATACCTTGTATCATCGTCGTTGGAACACAACATCGTGCAATATCACTGACCAGTACATACTCAGAAGTAACATGTGCCAGTGCATTTTTGAGAGACGCCTGTCTGCTCTCTCCACCTCTTACGTAGGTGTAAGAAGCAAAGTTTTTCATATAGTTGATTTCATTTTGGGAAGAGACTATGATGATCTGGTCAAAGTGAGCACTTCTTTCAAAGTGCTCTGCAACATGTAGCCAAAGGGGTGTTTCCCCTGTAACAAGCCATTGCTTTTTGACATTTGTACCAAATCTTGTAGAACTTCCGGCACCCAGAAGGATCAAAGTCATAGTTGACACATTTTCCCCTATTATTTTTTATTATGTAACAATTTGTAACGAATAATACAGAAGTAATGCTTTAAAGTTTCTTTAATAGGATAAAATTTGTCCTATTTTAAAAATAGTTCAAAATTTCAATCTAATTTAAGATTTTGGTGGTATAACTTCCCATAACTAAATGAATTAGGAGTACACATGACAGAACAAAATGTATTAGATGCATTGAAAAATGTAACGTATCCAGGATTTACGAAAGATATCGTAACTTTTGGCTTTGTAAAAGATATTGTTGTAGAAAATACAACAGTAGGACTTATGTTGGATATTACATCATCAGCAGATGAAGTAAAGAATGAACTTATAGAAAATGCTACAGCTGAACTTAAAAAAGCTGGCTTTGAAGAGATCCACGTCAATATTACAGCACCACAAGCACCAAGACAGATGTCAAATTCTGTATCTGGTAAAAATATTGCACCACATATCAAGAACTTTGTTATGGTAAGTTCTGGTAAAGGCGGGGTCGGTAAATCAACTACTTCAGTAAACTTGGCAATTGCTTTGGCAATGCAAGGTAAAAAAGTCGGTCTGCTTGATGCAGATATTTATGGACCAAATATCCCTCGAATGATGGGTGTAGATGGTATAAAACCAGAGATCCAGGGAAATAAACTGGAACCGCTTAAAGCCTATGGTGTAGAGATCATGTCTATGGGTGCCATTATGGAAGAGGGTAAAGCACTTATCTGGAGAGGTTCAATGATCATGAAAGCCATTGAGCAATTCTTGAGAGATATCTTATGGTCAGAACTGGATGTACTTGTCATCGATATGCCACCGGGAACAGGTGATGCACAACTTTCACTTGCACAGTCGGTACCGATCACTGCAGGTATTACGGTTACTACACCGCAAGAAGTTTCTTTAGATGACAGTAGACGTTCATTGAATATGTTCAAAAAATTGGAGATCCCGACTGCAGGTATTATTGAAAATATGTCAGGATTTATTTGTCCTTCATGTGATACAGAATCAGACATCTTTGGTATGGGTACATCTGCGGCAGTAGCCAAAGAGTTTGATACTGATCTTATGACGCGTATACCAATAGAACCAGCGATCAGAATAGGGGGAGATACAGGTCAGCCGATCGCGTATCACAAACCAGACTCTGAGACAGGTAAACGTTACCAGGAAGCAGCGGTTAAGTTATGGGAATTCATAGAAAAAGTAAATGCTGAAGGTTTGGCAGATAACTCTTCTGTACAACCTACAACAGCACCAGGTGTGTCTGCTTGTAGTACAGGTGGAGCAGCTGCGGCTGCACCAGCTAAAGAAGAGCCTAAAGCGGCTGAAGGCGAAAGTTGCGGCACAGGCTGCGGCTGCCACTAATCCCCATTATACACTTGTTCCACAGCAGGAGCTGTGGAACGAGTAAAATCCCCCTCTTTTAGAGAGAAACGTTTTACTTCTTTTCTTGACTCGCTTTAGCACCAGTAATAAATTGTTCAAAATTATCTACATAGTTATCAAAGTTTTCTTCGAACATATGTTTATATTGTGTGGTAAAAAAGTTTACAATCTCTTCTTTTTCTGCTTTCATCTCTTCTGCACTTTTGAAACCCATAGCTGTGATCCATGCATTAAAACGTGAAGAGGCGAACATGAGTGAATTGGTGGCATCCGCCGGGGGTGTTGTTTCATTGATGTGTCCGTTTGCAAGTTGTATATGTGCATCTGCACGTTTGTAAAAGTTTCCATCTATTGGTGTTTTGTTTTCGTTTGACATAGGGTTTCCTTGTACTATATATAGTATTTTTTCGTATTGTACATTTTTTTGGCTATAATTCGTCCATATAAACATTAGGACACCCCCATGACAAATGCAGATAGACTCAAAAACCTGTTAGAACGTGAAATGATTCCCGATATTGAAGCGGCTATTGATGAACTCTTCGCCACTATAGATAAAAGCAAAAATGCGACCACTTCCCAAAAAGAGGACTTGGAAGAGATGCGTGAAATGCGTACAGAATGTTTTGCCATTGTAGAAGAGCTCGGACGTGGTGAACTTGAAAGTGATGAAATTGATGATTTACTGGAAGGCTTGGTTGATTCAAAAACCGATGAGGATGCGTAAATCATATTATGTATAATGTGATGCTGTAGGGTGGTGCTTTTAAGCCCACCACCCTACATCAGATCTATCAATTCTTCAAACTTTTTCGAACAATCTCCACAGCTTTCACCATATTGATAAGGCTAGGTTTTACCTCTTCCCATTTTCGTGTTTTCAGTCCACAATCAGGATTGATCCAAAGTTGCTCTTTTGGCAGTACCTCAAGCAATAGTTTGATCTGCGCTACCATCTCCTCAACAGAAGGGATACGCGGAGAGTGAATGTCATATACCCCTGGTCCAACCTCTTGTTTGTAACCCACTTCTTTAAATATTTTAAGCAATTCATTGCCTGAACGGGCTGTCTCTATGGAGATGACATCTGCATCCATTGCTTCTATGGTACGAATGATGTCGTTGAATTCGGAGTAACACATGTGGGTATGTATTTGTGTCTCTTTGTTTGCTGTACTTACAGAGATCTTAAAGTCTCTTACCGCCCAGTCTTCGTACTCTCCAATGTTTTCCTCGCGTAAAGGGTAACCCTCTTTAAACGCAGCCTCATCCACTTGTATCATTTTAATACCTACTTTTTGAAGGTCATCGATCTCATCAGAGAGTGCTACCGCTATTTGTTTAGAAACATCACCCCTAGCCATATCGTCACGTACAAATGACCAGTTGAGTATGGTAACAGGACCTGTGAGCATTCCTTTCATGATCTTCTTTGTCTTGGACTGTGCATAGGTCATCCAATCGACTGTCATAGGTTTAGGACGGCTAATATCTCCGTAGATAAATGGTGGCTTGACACATCTACTGCCATAACTCTGCACCCAGCCATTTTGGCTAAAACTGTAGCCCTCTAGCTGTTCTCCAAAGTACTCTACCATGTCGTTACGCTCAGGTTCACCATGTACAAGAATTTCCAAACCACACTCTTCTTGAAATGCTATACAGTCATCGATATAGGCTTTCATTTCATGTTCATAAGCCTCTTTGCTTATGGCACCTTTTTTAAAGTCTGCTCTTGCTTTTCTTACTTCTGGTGTTTGAGGGAATGAACCTATGGTGGTCGTAGCCAGATCTTTGTACCCAAGTAACTTTCTTTGTATTTTTATACGTTCTTCAAA
>DQVY01000020.1 GCA_015661535.1 Sulfurovum sp.
CATCGGAAGGCGACGTATTACGCAGTATAACGTAGGTAGGAATGTCCTCTTTCCGACATTTATTTGCATGATATATGACTTATTTTTCTTAACTCGTTACCACGTTGTACGTGGTAATACATATCAAAACTTGTCCACAAAATAAACGTTTTTTGTCTATTTTAATGATTTATATATTTCAACTCACAGCATTGGAACAAGTGTTATTTTATTCCCCTTTTCCATGGATCATATTGGAGATAATGCCTTTTTCATCTCTTAGATCAGCTACAACAACCCCTACAATGTGCAAAGGCACAAATACAAGCACCCCATAGAAAAATACAAACTCATGTACCTCTTTAATATCATGAGCAAACTCTTTTGTAAGTCCCAAGGATTCGTAGAAGTGTATACTAAGACCGGAAATGGTCATGAAGAGGAGGAGAGAGTAGATACCTATATAGCTAAGGGTTACCATTTTTTTATGTAAGTCTTTTGCTTTAAAATCTTTATAATTTTGTTTCCCACTTTCGCTAAAAAAGAGTATGGTCCTCCATAAGACCAGAGCTGCTAGAGCATAGCCTAAGAGTATATGCCACTCCCACATTGGTGCTCTGATGGCTTTGGCCACTACTTTGGCCTGTGCCTCTGTCACACTGAGGTCAATCTCTGAGAGTTTTTGCGTGAGTATCTCAGCGTTCGCTCTCCAAGATAAAAATGTTTTACGTAAAAATACAGTCCCCATCAGTCCCAATACTACAAAAGCATGTACCCAGTGCCAAATTCTAAAATCTAAACGCCATTTTTTCATCATTTACCCCTTTTGAAATGCTATATAGTATATTATATCACTAAAAAAGGAAGAATCATATGGACATAGCATTAGGGAAATATAAGCATTACAAAGGTGCAGAATATGAGGTGCTTGGCATAGCACGTCATTCTGAAACAGAAGAGTGGATGGTGGTTTATAAAACTTTATATGGAGATTTTTCGATTTGGGTGAGACCCTTTGATATGTTTACAGAGCAGGTTGAGGTTGAAGGTGAAATGGTTTCTCGGTTTACTTATATTGGGGACTAGATTCCTTCCATTACCTTTGCTTCAAAACTCACAAGATTCTCTCCTGAAAATCTAAAAAAAAGTTCTATAGGTCTACAGCATACTTCACAGTCTTCAATGTAGTCACTTGTCTCTTCCATATTGTCGAGTATCATAGAGATGCGTTGCCAACAGTAGGGGCATTCGAAAAAATGTTCCATTAGTTCTGTTTCCTTTTCAACAGTTTACTGATCCAGTTTGTACCTGTACACAGCCCTGTATCACAATTTTGTTGTTGGTTCTTTACAGCGATGACATTTCGTATAAGCAAGGCCAAAAATCCAAGAGAGATGATCACTTGGAAGGTCCCGGCCAACCATTGATGTTGCATAAAGCTTTGTATGGAGAGCACAAACATGACAAGTGTAACGATCAAACACATAATAAATCCTACTTTTTTCAAATTATAGTACAATCACATAAAAACAGGATGCCTCATGTCAGCCATTATAGACCATTTTCAAACCCTCACACAAATACCACACTGCTCAAAAGAAGCAGATAAACTTTTAGCATTTTTAGTTGCATTTGCTAAAGAGCGAGGGTACAGTGTAGAGGTAGATACGGTGAAAAATATTTTGATCAGTAAAGGAAGTCCTACCTTATGTTTACAAGCACACTATGATATGGTCTGCATGGGGAAAGCACCCATACTTGAAACCTACATAGAAGATGGCATCATGAGAGCCAAAGATGCTTCGCTTGGGGCAGACAATGGCATGGCAATTGCGATGATGATGCAGTGTATGGATGAAGGAAAAGTATTGGAGTTTCTCTTAACCTCCGATGAGGAGATAGGGCTTATTGGGGCAAATGAAGTGGCCTTTGATCTTAAAGCAAAATATATGCTTAACCTGGACTCTGAAGATGAAGCAGAAGTCTATATAGGCTGTGCAGGAGGGGCAGACTTGGTGGCCGTTAAAGAAGACAGTTATGTAGAAGGTATCGGCACCTGTTATGAGGTGGCAGTGAAAGGTTTGCAAGGGGGACACTCCGGTGTAGACATAGACAAAGGCATCCCCTCTGCCATTAAAGTGCTTGGAAAGTATTTGGCCGACAATGAAGTGACACAATTGGCAAGTATTTATGCAGGTGAACGTCGTAACTCCATTCCTGCCAATGCAGTAGCCATTGTAAGAAGTGAAAAAGTATTAGAAGATGATGGGGATGTCAAAGTGCGTGCATTAAAAGAGTCGCCTAAAGTCTTAGCAGAGGGTGAGAAGGTCATCACCTTTATCAATGTTTTTCAACATGGTGTCTTAGGCATGAATGAAGAACTGGGCATACCAA
>DQVY01000237.1 GCA_015661535.1 Sulfurovum sp.
AACTTTCTAACGATAACAAAGTAAATGATGCGGATAATTTAGGACTTTATGTAAAAAATTATAAAAATCTTGAAACTGAGATCTCATCACTCATACAAAATATCAGTGAAAGTTGGGAAACAAAAAAAGAGATCGATATACCTGAAAGTATCAAGCCTAGATACATGATAGAAGAGGTGAAAACCTTAACCCACCTTGAAAATGCATCTTTACTGACGACTATCAAACTTATGCAGAAATTACATGATGAATTAAGGAAATTGGCAGTAAAACTTAACAGTTTAAACAGTCCCATGCCTACCATGTTTACACTTGAAGATATGCCTAAAAAGAAAAATTTCCTTTGGGGAGATGTGGAAGATCTGAAAGCTTCTTTGCTCACCTTCCTACTCTTTTGGAGTGCAACAGTTTTTTGGATCACCATGAACCCGCCAGGGGGTTTTATGGTGGTTGTTGCAGCCACCGGTTTAGGTGTTTTGACGACCTATACACCGCTTAAACCTATAATACTTATTGTTATTTTTACTTTGTCTTTTGTGTTCTCTACATTGATGTATGTGTTTGTGCTTCCAAATTTGCATTATAGCTGGGAATTGGGATTGTTTATTTTTATTTATATGTTCATTGCTTTTCATTTGATCAACCCCCAAATAACGATATTTTTTGCATTAGGTATGGTGCTCATGATGATCATGAATGAAATGATGTATAACTTCGCTGTTTTCCTTCTTTTATTATTGGTCTTTTATCTTTTTCTCTTTTTCCTTCAGTTCTTTTACTATATACCATTCTCAACCAAGCCGGAGCATCTTTTTTTAACTATGAAAAAACGTTTTTTCAGCCTTTCATATATACTTCTTGAGAGCGTTCGTGACCATGAAAAAGAGAAAAATTCTTTATGGTGGAGAATGAAAGTAAGATACAGTAGGGCACACCTTATGATGACAGTGAAAAAAATGCAGCTTTGGGCCGGTAAAATAGATGAAAATTATTTTGACGATATCGATAAAAATACTTTGACAGCTTTTACGAAAGAGTGCGAGAAGTTTAGCTATATGTTACAATTGCTATATCATCGTGACAGCGGCATGCCCAAAAATCCATTGATCAAAGAACTTTTGACACAGTATGATCTCCCTTCTTTGGCGGTAGTCTTAAAACAACATGCTTTAGACAGAGAGCTAAAAGAGATCGACTCTTTTTGGAAAGATGAAAAGCTAATTGTAGATAAAGTTGAAGCGTATTTAGCTAAGGTACTGTCTCCTATTGATTTTACAGCGTACAGTGAAAAAACCATCAGTGAATTTTATGGAAATATCTCTCTTCGAAAAAATGTATGGCTTTCATTTTTAAACTGTCAAAAAATGATAGATACATTGGATTTTGATGTATTGAAAAGAAGTAGGTTTTAAGATGAAAAGGGAAACTATGATGAGACAATTACCAAAAATAGGACTTTCGGCTTTCACGGTATTGATGTTAAGCGGGTGTGTAAAACTTGGTCCGGATTTTGTGGGGATAGAAACAGCTCATGTACCAAAAACATGGAAAAACGATAAAGAAAAAGGTGATGATTCTGTTGCAAAATGGTGGCATACCTTTAATGACACGACACTCAATACCCTGGTGTACAAAACCTATGCACAAAACCTTGACATAAAAAGTGCCGGTCTGCGCATTGCACAGGCACGTTCGGTTCTTGGTATAAGTAAAGGTCTTGCTTTCCCGCAAGTACAATCCCTTTCCGGTTCGGCCTCTTCTTCGAGAACAGGAGTATCAGATATCGCTACTGCAGGTATGAACTTTGATATCGGCTGGGAGATGGATATCTGGGGTAAATATGCAAGAGGTATAGAGTCTTCAGAAGCAAACCTCTACGCAAGTGTTGCTTCCTATAACGATATTATGGTCTCTGTGATCGCTGAAATGGCACGTAATTATATCAATTTCAGAACTGCCGAGGAACGTCTGGCCTATGCAAGACGAAACGTCTTGATACAGGAACGTGTGACCCAAATGACAGAAGTGCAGTTCAATTCAGGGAATGTGTCAGAACTAGATATGCAGCAGGCACGTACACAGCTTTATAATACACGTTCAGCTATACCGGCTTTAGAGATCAACAAAATAAAAGCGCGTAATGCCATGGCAGTTTTATTGGGTACGGATGCCAGAACAGTTAATAAAATACTTGCATCGGGCTCTAACAAATACAAAGATTCAAAAAACAACTATATTGACATGGAGAAGAGAGGTGTCCTGCAGCTAAAAGAGAATAGTTCTGATCTTCTTAATGTTCTCAATATTGCTATCATCCCTCAAGCCCACTTAAATCCTTACAATAAGATAGATGCCGGTTTACTCATGAGAAGACCCGATATCAAGGTTGCAGAATATCGCGTACGTTCAGACAGTGCTTTGATAGGGGCAGCTATGGCAGAACTCTATCCGAGTTTTTCACTCTTTGGTAATATCGGCTACAACACTAACAATGCAAGTGGTTCATGGGTTTCAGGATCAAATGCACTAGGTGTCACAGTCGGACCGTCCTTCTCATGGAATATTTTCCAATACGGACGTATTAAGAACAAGATACGTTTACAAGATGCACTGTTTGAAGAGAGTTTGGTTAACTACAACAAAAGGGTTCTTTCCGCCGTATCTGAAGTTTCAGATGCAGTCAATGGATATATCTTGACACAGAAACAGCTGGTAGAGAACCAAAAAGCTGTAGATGCCACCGTACGTGCATTTAATATCTCTGTGCTGCAATATAATGAGGGTCTGGTGAATTATCAGCGTTTGCTTACGACAGTAGAAAAATTAACAAACACGCAAGATCGCTATGCTACGATCAAAGGAAACCTTTCTATCCAGGCTATTTTACTTTATAAAGCACTTGGCGGTGGATGGCAAATAAGCAAAGGACGTTCCTATCTTTCAAAAGAGACTGCAGCCAAAATGAAGAAGCGTGTAGACTGGGATAAATATCTTGATGATAATATGACAAGGCTCCCAAAAGGAATGAACAATGGCTAATCCTTTTCCGCATGAACTTTCCCTGGGTGATGTGTATTATTCACCTCTTCTGCTGGTAGCCTTACTCTCTTTTCTAGCGGCACTTATCACGGTTATGGTTCTTAATAAACTGAAGTTCACACGTTATCTGTATGCACCTTCTTATGTATTTGTTGCCATCATGGCATTGTATGTAGTCTTGATAGACGCATTTTGGATTAAATTTTAAAGGTTAATAATGAAGAAAATAATAAAAATACTGCTTACACTTGCTATTTTGGGTACGGCTGCTTTTTTTGCTTACAATAAATATAGGGATTATATAGAAAACCCATGGACAAGAGACGGACAGGTGCGTACACAGGTCATTCAAGTGACACCTCGTGTCAGTGGTATGGTGATCAAAATTCATGTGGTAGATAACCAAGAGGTGAAGACAGGTGATCTGCTTTTTGAGATAGATCCCTCACAGTATCAAGTGAAACTTGACCAGGCAAAGGCTAGACTGCAACGTACACTTGAAGCAGCAAAAGGTAAAAAGATAGAGTATGAACGTGTTAAAACTATCTATGCCAAAGACAAGGGTGCGGTATCTCAGAGAGATATGGTTCGCAATGAAACAAACTATTATAAATCTTTGGCAGACATAGACAGCTCCACAGAAGCGTTAAACACGGCAAAACTAAATCTCTCTTATACCAAAGTATATGCAGAGGTAGACGGCTATGTCTCCAATATCAACTTTCAGATAGGTTCACAGGCAGTAGCCAATAATGCCATTCTTGCTTTGGTAGATGAAAATGCCTACTGGGTTTTTGGTTTCTTCCGTGAAGATGCAATACCTAACGTAGCAGTAGGAGATGAAGCAAGAGTAACACTCTTGGCTTACCCCGATACCCCGCTTTCAGGTAAAGTTGAGTCTATTGCCTGGGGGATCTCTCATTCTGACGGTAATCCGGGTAATAATCTTTTGCCTAGTATTAAACCGGTATTCCAGTGGATACGTCTTGCCCAAAGAATCCCTGTGCGTATAAAGTTGGACAAATTACCTGAAGATGTAAAACTTCGTTTTGGACTGACAGCCTCTGTGATGGTATTGAAAAACAAGCAAAAAAATAAAAAATAAGATAAATTATCTCTTCATTAATCATTTATTTTCCGATGGTACATCTTAAAGGGTTATACTGCTCTTAAGAAAGAGAGATCTTTCAGAACGATGTTAAGAGTTTGTTTTACTCCTTATTTAAGATTGTGAACTTCCTTGTTTTCTCTTAACGATCGTACTTCATAGAAGCGACTTTTTTCATATTCCCCTTATTTTATATGATTCCTTGTTTGTCGCTTCTATTTTTCATACTCCTAGACAAATACTTTCTCAAGAAAAGTTATCACCAAATCATCTTTTATGGCTTAAGTAAAATATAAAACGTGATACTATTAAACAATTAAATTAAATTGAGGAAGAAAAATGAAAATGTTAAAAGTAGCGGTATTATCGGGGTTGGCAGTATTGGTAGCAGGGTGTAGTACTAACGAGCCTAGTGTAAATACAGCAAAACAGATCGTAACACTTGAAAATGGAAAACAGTACTCTGTTCCTGTAGGGGCCAGCTATACGAAAGGACCTGTGACAAAGGGAGTGATCAAGCGTTATACCGAAATGGGAGTCCCCGGTTGTCAAGAGGGTGATATCACCTGGGAAATGTATAGTGTAGCTAACGCGATTAATGCAGTTATGAGGGAAGGTACAAAAGATGAAGGTATCACTATTATAGAAAAAGCTGCCAAAGAAGGTACTATAGGATGTGCAAGTCCAGTTTCACAAAAGTAACAGTAGAGATCATTTAGCGTTTTATACAAAGGATACATATGATGCAAAGAATAACTGCGGTTAATGCCAAAGAAGAGATAGCCAAACTTAAGAATGAACAGTGTGCTGAAGATGATGTATTTTTTCAGGCAATGGAAGAGGTGCTCTTGTCTCTTTTACCACTTTTTAAGTCAGATGAAGTGTATGCCAAAAATGCAAAGAATGCTATTATACAGAGACTTATCACACCAAACAGAGTAATCAAGTTTCAGGTGTCATGGTTGAACGATAAAAATGAGATACAGGTAAATACCGGTTACCGGGTACAGTTTAACAATGCTCTGGGTCCTTACAAAGGCGGCTTACGGTTTCATCCTTCGGTGAATGAAGGTATTTTAAAGTTTTTAGGTTTTGAGCAGATCTTGAAAAATGCCTTAACAGGTTTACCTATCGGCGGTGCCAAAGGCGGTAGTGACTTTGACCCTAAAGGAAAGAGTGACTTTGAAGTGATGAAGTTCTGTGCAGCTTTCATGAAAGAGTTGCATAACTATATTGGACCGCGTATTGATGTACCTGCCGGTGATATCGGTGTCGGGGCACGTGAGATCGGTTATCTATTCGGTCAGTATAAATCTATTACTTCGGCTTTTGAAGGTGTGCTTACGGGAAAACCACACTTCTTTGGCGGATCACTTATGCGACCTGAGGCTACAGGTTACGGTGTGGTCTATTTTACACGAAAAATGTTGGAGTTGGAAACAAAAGAGGACGAATGTATAAAAGGTAAGATATGTACAGTAAGCGGTGCAGGAAATGTCGCCCTGCATGTCATAGAAAAACTACAGCACCTGGGTGCAACACCTGTTAGCTGTACAGATTCCAGCGGTACTCTGTATGACAAAAGAGGTGTAGACCTGGAACTTTTAAAAGAGTTGAAACTGAATAAACGTGTTTCCCTTAAAGAGTATACCAAGGTACATGCCGATGCAGAATTCACCCCTGTTGCTGACTACCCGGAAGAGGGGCATGCTGTATGGGAGATCCCTTGTGACATTGCTTTTCCCTGTGCTACACAAAATGAGTTAACAGTAGTCGATGCCAAAAAACTTATTAAGAATGGGTGTATGTGTGTTGCAGAAGGGGCAAATATGCCATCTACCAGTGAAGCTTCAAGTATCATATTAAAAAGTGATATGTATTATGCTCCGGCAAAAGCAGCAAATGCAGGGGGTGTTGCAGTCAGTGGTTTTGAGATGAGTCAAAATGCTGCAATGCAAAAATGGACCTTTGAAAAAGTGGATGCAAAACTTAAAGAAACAATGGAAAATATATGTATAAACGTATCTGAAACTGCAAAAGAGTATGGTGTAGAAGGTAACTATGTAGATGGTGCAAATATCGCAGGCTTTAAACGTGTTGCAGATGCCATGATCGCAGAGGGCATATAGTCAGTGCATACCACGTTATTTTGTATATATGATATAGATGTATAATGTTTGAAGTTGCAGATTATATTGGTATCATAGCCTTTTCCATGAGTGGCTTTTTTGTTGCTGTACGCAATAAACTAGATTTTCTCGGTGTGCTGATCTCTGTTTTCTTAACGGCATTTGGCGGGGGTATCTTAAGAGATATGGTTGTAAACAAAACACCGTATACCTTTACCCATACCCTCCCGGTGATTGTAATGATCGTTGTTATGGCTTTACTTGTACTTCTGAAGTTTCACAACAAATCGACTATAGAGAATAAACCGCTTTTTATATTGAGTGATTCCATAGGATTGATCTCGTTTAGTATTACAGGTGCACTGGTTGGCTTGGAATCAAACCTGAATATTACGGGTGTTCTTGGACTCTCTTTTGTGACAGCAGTAGGTGGTGGTATTATCAGGGATGTGATCATTAATGAGATCCCCTTTGTTTTAAAAACAGGATTTTACGGGACGGTAGCACTTATTATTGGGGCTGTTTTATATGTCTTGGACAGTTATGACAGAGTAGATGTCTATTCTTTGAGTATCGTATTTATTTTGGGTGTCATACTGCGTCTGGTTGCCTACTATAAGAAATGGTATATCCCTATGATCTAGGGAGATATTTTTGCAGATATGCTTCAAGTTCTTTGATCTGTATATCGTTCATGACGCGTATGGGTATAATATTAAATTGACGTGGACTT
This sequence comes from Sulfurovum sp., assembly GCA_015661535.1. Taxonomy (GTDB): domain Bacteria; phylum Campylobacterota; class Campylobacteria; order Campylobacterales; family Sulfurovaceae; genus Sulfurovum. The sequence goes on from DQVY01000237.1 coordinate 7,010, forward strand.
GTATAGAGAAGATAAAAATTTTCATTTTTTTTCCATTTACTAAAGGCACTCCAGGGTATGGTCTTCTCATTTCCTTTTCCATCCAATCGAATACCTTTTCCTGATATACGCAAGGTCGTCTCATAGGGGAGTGTAGCACTTTTTCTATAAATACTTCTGGCCTGATAGGCAGACAACATACTGACAAAAAGCATATAGAAAGAGATAGAAAAAAATGCGGCAAGTACATTGGTGATGATGGCACGATTGTTTGTAAAGTCCGTACCTATAAGCACTATGCCTGCTGCCAAAGCTATATAGATAGCTAATTTTACTTTTCTACTCTTTTGTTGATGATGAAAGTTTACAGCTTGAAGATATTCTTCGGGTGTGAGTTTATAAGTGATATGCATATGATTGTACCTTAAAATTATTTAAGGTATTATACAGTATCTACATACATAGTCCACAATGAATACGGTATAAAATTTATACCGAAAAAGGAGTGTTAATGTTATATAAAGTAAAAGCGAAGATCAACAAACTAAAAATGAAAGAATTCTATAATGTGTTGACAGACGGAAGTATTGCTGCGCTGGAACCTGAAGGTCCTGAGATCGTGAATGCCATGCAAAAAGCAGTAAAGAGTGAAGATGATGTTTTGGAATGGTATGAAGTCTGTCACTGTGCTACACCGCTTGAACACGAACGCGATACGGTATATGATAAATATCTTTATGACATTGAAGTAACACTGGTGTATGAGATAAAAGATGACATAAAAGGTCAATCATTTTGGGATTGTTTGGAAAATTGGCATTTTGATGATACCTATACTTTTTAATAACATTATAAAAAAGATGTGTGTATGAGATCATTGTTCCATTTGTCTTATAATGTCAACGATTTAGAAGAAACACGTACTTTTTATGGTGAACTATTGCATTGTAAAGAAGGCAGAAGTACCGATACCTGGGTAGATTTTGACTTTTTTGGACATCAACTTTCTTTGCATTTGGGTACACCTTTTAAGGTGGAACGTACAGGCAAAGTAGGGGATCATATGGTACCTATGCCGCATCTGGGTGTCATTTTGGAACTGCAGGAATGGGAAGCCTTGGCACAAAGACTGGAAACTGCCAAATTAGAATTTATTATTGCGCCTACTGTACGTTTTAAAGGGCAGTCTGGAGAACAGTCTATTATGTTTTTTATCGACCCTTCGGGTAATCCTATTGAGATCAAAGGGTTTAAAAGTTTAGAGGACGTTTTTGAGTGCTAAAAAAAAGCTTCTCATTATAGGAGCAGGGCTTAGTGGTATGTACGCTGCTGTCTTACTTCAGGATAAGTATGATGTGACTGTTCTGGAAGCACGTGAACGTACTGGCGGACGTATTTTAAATATATCTGGACACGATATGGGCCCTTCGTGGGTTTGGAAACATCAGACACATATTTTACAACTCATAGACTCTCTTGGTTTGGAATGTTTTGAACAGTATATGCATGGTGATAGTCTCTATGATGCACCTGGGGAAGTACAACGCTTTTCTCATCCTCTAAGTGTGCCGTCTTATCGGGTGAAGGGTGGTATAAGTCAGATCATTGATGCTTTGGAAGCTGCGTTATATA
>DQVY01000084.1 GCA_015661535.1 Sulfurovum sp.
ACAGAACACCCTATGAAGTATTTTTCAAAGAATTCGCTAAACAGTTAGCTGCTTGATTGAGGTGAAATTGCGTTAGTGATTAGAATTGGCGTTGTTCTACATTATGGAAGATATTACAAATAGAAGTGAGGATCTAGTGAGTATCATCGCTTTATTGCAGGATATTACTCAAAAGATGCCTTGGGTTGGGTGCGAAAGTTAAGATTACTTAATTAATTTATTAAAAATTATATGTTACACCAAAGTTCCATGTATTAATATCATAATCTTTTTTGAAGTTGTTTGTGCTGTAATCACCATTGTATAACGAAGTATAGTCAACAAATAACGCAACGTTTTCCATTACATCATATGAAGTACCAAGACCCCATGAAAAACCATCTAAAGTATTAAGATATATAGTATTTTGCTCAACTTGAGCATAACCCAATAGTGCATATACATCAATTGCATCTGTTACTGGGTACATAGGCTTAGCATAAAGAGCCCAAGAGTTTGGTCCAGCTACATCTTTGTTACGATTAATATCTAAATCAGATCCACGACCATACCAGTATCTACCTTCAACAGCTATATACTCATTATATTTATATCCTGCTTGTAGCATTAATGCACTAATACTACTATCGAAATTATTATTCCTAGTTGGCGTTCTTGTGTAGTCTTCACTTAGGTAACTATACGCTAGACCTAAGTAAAAACCTGAATCAGTTACAACTGGTTCAACTACTACAACTTCCTCTTCTATTGGTGCTATATCTCCACCTGCTATTGCAAATGTACTCATTGCTGCGACAGCTACTGCTGATAATACTATCTTTTTCATTATAATCCTTGTTTGTTTTATAATCCAATTATACCAATAAATAGATTATAATCATCCTAATTGAGATAAAGGGGACAGTCACCACCTTAAAAACAACTCAAATAAAGAATAAAGGGTCAGGCGTTGAAAATATACTTTTTCTTCTTCTCGTTCGTCCTCGGTGGTAACGCATAATGTAGAACAATAAACAAAGCAACTAAAACTACGAATATAGCTTCTGAAATACACCCGAATTTAAATTTGGGAAGATCTTCTTCTTTACCGATATTGATCTTTTTAATGAAATGATGGCAGATTGGCTCATTGATTACAACACGATCATCCCTCATCATTCTCTTAATATGAAAAATCCTGAAGAGTGCCATATGTTGTGGACTAATACAATATCTTGATACCTATAGCTATTTACGCTACACTTCTTTTATGAAAACTTTTTTACAAACCATCGGTGCACTGAATGATGAAACCAGACTCACCCTACTTCGCTTTATAGAGCTCAATGGTGCTGTGTGTGTCTGTGACATAGAAACAGCTTTCGGGATGATACAGTCACGGATATCGAGACACTTGAAAATTCTCAAAGAGGCAGGTTTTTTGCGTGTAGAACGCAAAGGAAGATGGGCCTACTACTCCATACGCTCACCTTTGGATGCCTTCAGACAAAATGTTTTAAAAGAGATATCGTATTTGGAAATAGAGGTGCCTCTGTTGAAAAGTACTTGTGCTGGCTAAACAATATATCAAGATATATTGATATATTAAAACTATTCTGCTATACTTCACAAAAAATAGGAAAAAATGATGGATAAAAAAGTCCTTATTCTCTGTACAGGGAACTCTTGTAGAAGTATCATCGCAGAAGCACTTGTCAATGCTGAACTTGAAGGTATAAGTGCAGACTCTTCAGGGGTAAAAGCATCGGGGAAAGTAAATCCCAATGCAAAGAAAGTGTTAGAAAATACTGGTATTTGGGATAAAAAATACCATTCAAAAACACTTGAGAGCGTCATCAACAATGACTATGACCTGGTGGTAACGGTCTGTGACCATGCACATGAAACCTGTCCGATGTTTCCAAAACCTGTACCTAAAATACATGTTAGTTTTGAAGACCCAGATGGCAAAGGATATGAGGCATTTGAAGAGACTTTGGCTGAAATAAAAAAGATTTTATTGCCTAAAATAATGCAAGCATTGTAGGTCTGGATGCCCTCTTTCTGACATAAATTCGAATACAATAGAATTTGATACAAGTAATAAATATTGAACCATTGCCATTAAAGAAAATACGCATTTTAAACAAGGAAATAATATGTATAGTTACAAAACAATCAAGGCAAATAGATGATCTTAGCCTCTACCCTCTTCCTCATCACCCTCATCTTCGTTATATGGCAGCCTAAAGGTTTGCAAATTGGAACAACTACTGTGATAGGTGCTATTATAGCACTACTCATAGGGGTGGTAAGTTTTCAAGATGTCATTACTGTTATTGACATTGTCTGGGATGCTACATTGGCATTTATAGGCATTATCATCCTCTCTATGGTACTTGATGAGATAGGTTTCTTTGAATGGGCAGCCATCAAGATGGCAAAACTTTCAGGTGGTTCGGGAAACAAAATGTTTGTCTACATTTTATTCCTTGGCGCATTCGTTGCAGCCTTTTTTGCCAACGATGGTGCAGCCTTGATCTTAACCCCTATTCTTTTGGCTAAAATGAAATACCTTAAAATGAAACCACTGGCTATTTTTGCCTTTTTAATGGCAGGAGGATTTATAGGAGACTCTGCTTCTAATCCACTGGTGATCTCCAATTTAACCAACATTGTTACCGCAGGGTATTTTGACATTGGTTTTATGGAGTATGCAAAAAATATGTTTTTACCCAACCTCTTAAGTATTATGGCTTCAATAGCAATCTTATGGGTTTATTTTCGTAAAGATATTCCTCTTAGAGTAGATGTATCTCTCTTACCTGAACCCTCAACAGTTATAAAAGATATGGCAATGTTTAAGTTGAGCTGGTTCTTTTTGGCACTGCTTATGGTGGGCTATCTTGTTGGAGATCATTACCATTTACCTATCTCTGTTTTTGCACTGGGTGGTGCTTTGGTCTTTTTGGCGATTGCAAACCATCATAAAGCAGTGAAGCCTATGAAGACCATTAAAGAAGCTCCCTGGCAGGTGGTATGGTTCAGTATAGGGCTTTATGTGGTTGTTTATGGTCTTAAAAATGCAGGACTTACTGATGTCATTGCTTCTTGGATAGAAGCACTCTCACATCAGGGTGAAACTGTTGCCATCATAGGGACAGGGTTCCTTTCTGGGTTTATCTCTTCAGTGATGAACAATATGCCTACGATCATGATCATGGACATTGCCATCGATAAAGTGGGTTATGTTGGTAATGAAGCCTTGGTCTATGCAAACATACTGGGTGCAAATCTTGGACCTAAAATGACACCTATTGGATCACTGGCTACCTTGCTTTGGTTACATGTTTTGGCGCAAAAAGGTGTGAAAATTGGTTGGGGAGAATACATGAAAGTGGGTCTTGTCATCACGCCACCTGTATTGTTAGTAGCACTGCTGGGGTTATTGTAATATAATGACTTTATGTGCACCTTTTTGTTATACTAAAAAGAAGAGACAATAAGGTAGCACATGGGTAGTGAAATAAGCCACAGAAAGTTTACAAAAGAAGACTTCATCGCTTTTGAAAAGGCATTGTCTGCTGAACATGCCTATGTAAAATCATTGTTTGAAAAAGGCAGTGCACTGTTTTCATACAAATACCGCATAGGGTATGAACTGGAAGTGTGTATTTTAGACGCTAACAATATGCCTAATCCCATAAACAAACAGATACTCGATATCATTGACTCCCCTCTTTTCACCAATGAACTTGCCAAGTATGACCTTGAAATAAACGGAAATGTTTTTGAACTCAATGGTGAAGCAGACAAAAAACTGGCCTATGATCTCCTTTCGCTTTGGGAACAGGGGCAAGATGCTGCTAAAAAATTTGATGCTAAACTTGGACTTTTTGGTGTACTTCCCTCTTTAAAATTTGAACATTTCAACAAAGAATTGTATCAGTCAGATATGCATCGGTATACACTGGTATCTCAGCGTGTAAAGGAGTTACGACATGAGTGTGTTAAGATCTTGTTTCATGGGCAGGATGAAGTGTCGTTACAAAAAGACGATGTGATGCTTGAAGCACTGGGCACTTCTTTGCAGATACACCTTCAGATACCTTTTGACAGATCTGTAGCGTATTATCATGCTGCTTTGCTTGCCTCTGTGGTATTGCTTGGGTTTGGTGCAAATTCTCCTTTGGTTCTGGGTAAAAGAGCCTGGCATGAATCACGTATACCTATATTTGAACAATCTGTCGATACAAGGAACAAAGCGCAAAGAGAACATGGCGATGAGACAAGAGTACATTTTGCACATGGCTACATAGACTCCTGGTTGGACCTTTTTGAGCAAAATAAAATGTTCAAGATCATTTTTGCAGATGTAAAAAACAGACCAGAAAGCGACCTGCACCATTTTAACCTGCACAATGGTACGATATGGCGGTGGATACGACCTATTTTAGATAAAGACAAATTAGGAAAATTTACACTCAGACTTGAACTTCGTGTCCTTCCATCAGGTCCAACACTTATAGATACACAGGTGAATATATGGTTTTTTATAGGGCTCATTGAAGGCTTGGTAAGCTCTAAAATAGACCTGAGAAAAATACCCTTTGAAACGTTAAAAGATGATTTTTATGCTGTAGCAAAAACAGGCTTAGATACTGAGTTTCATGAACC
>DQVY01000042.1 GCA_015661535.1 Sulfurovum sp.
AGGAGAGTCGTGCTTTAAAATCTTCATAGCCAAACTCACGCATAATTTCTATACTCCCATCTTCTTTTTCTATGGCGATAGAGGGTAGTTTGATACCGTTAAAGGTAGTGGCTTTGACCATGGTGTAGTGCATCTGGTCTTCAAAGATGATCTTGTCTCCTGGTTCCAGAGGGCTGTCAAAACTGTAATCTCCCATAACATCTCCTGCCAGACAGGTATTGCCTGCCAAACGGTAGGTATGGGCTTTCTCTCCAGCTTTGCTTGCACCGCGTACTTCTGCACGGTAAGGCATAATGATAGTATCGGGCATATGGGCTTCTGCGGACGTATCAAGTATGGCGATCTTTATACCATTATCGACAATGTCAAGGACGGTGGCAATGAGTGTACCTGTCTCCCACCCTATAGCTTCTCCGGGTTCAATGTAGATCTGTACATCATATCGCTTTTTAAAGTCGTTAATGAGCCTTATAAGTTTCTCTGCATCATAGCCTTTACGTGTGATATGGTGACCCCCGCCAAAATTGACCCATTTCATCTGTGAAATATAGTTTCCAAATTTCTCTTCAAAGTTTTTAAGCACCGCTTCAAGGGCATCGCTGTCCTGCTCGCAGAGTGCATGAAAGTGTAAGCCTTCACAGAGCTTTAATACCGTTTTATCTATATTTTTTAAGGTTGTTCCCAATCTGGAGTAGGGGCCGCAGGGGTTGTAGATCTCTTTGGGAGAGGCTGAATATTCGGGGTTGACACGGAGCCCTAGGGAGAGAGAAGGGTTCATGGTCTTTGCCTGCAGGGCAAAACGGTTAAATTGGGAGGGCGAATTAAATACCAGATGATGGGAAAGCATAGCGATCTCATTGATCTCCTCTTCTTTAAAAGCAGGTGCATAGGTATGTAACGCTTTTCCAAAAGTTTCATGGGCCAGTTTTGCTTCATGCAAGCCAGAAGCACAGCATCCGTCCAAGGTAGGTGTGAGCAGGGGGAAACTCTTCCATAAGGCATAGCCTTTAAGTGCCAAAAGTACTTTAGCCCCTGTTCTTTCTTTAATATTTTGTATGCATTTCAGGTTCTTTTTCAGGAGAGATGTTTCGAGTAGCCAGCAGGGAGAAGGAAGTTTTTTGATATTTTCATTATTCATAAGAGATTATAGCAACAGAAGCTAAAATATTTTGATATAATAAATCGATAAATGATTTGGAAGAGGACAAAGATGGACAACAGAGATACTATAACACGCAGAGGCAATATACGATTTAGTGGTAAAGATATCACTTTGGCAGTCAAAATGGTAGAAAAGTTATCTCCTACAATGGATATTGTTTATTATCTTATGAACCGCGGGGATGAACGTTCTTTTGTTATGATGCTTATTTCAGCGGAGGAGATTGCACTTGAGACCTTGTTGGAGAAAGAGAAACGGGACACCGATATTTTATTTGAGATCGATAAAGAAGCATCCCTGTATGTACTTATCTGTCAAGATACCAAAATTGACGGAGGGTACCATTTTGCAAAACGACTGCTTGGCAGCATCGAAACGGAAGGTGCAAAAGAGGTTTACTGTACAGATCTTGAGATAAGAACGACCAATCATGAAATAAAATTTGTTATCTTTAAACTGATCGAAACCTATATGAAAGCAAAGGAAGAGGGCAGGTCTAACGAGATTGTTTTCAAAAGTCTGAACTAATTGGGTTTTTCTTAGTATAGATTAAGTGCTATTAGGGTAAAATTGCGCCCAAATATACCGCAGTAATGCAGGTTTAAAATTTATTAAGGATGATTCGAAATGAAAAGAACATACCAACCACATAGCACACCAAGAAAAAGAACACACGGATTTAGAACAAGAATGAAAACGAAAAATGGTAGAAAAATAATTTCTGCAAGAAGAGCTAAAGGTAGAAAAAGACTATCTGTATAATCACAGCAGGTTAAAGCTATCTCTTCAATAAAACATTTTACTAGGATCAAGACTAGTAAAGAGTTCAACGTGGTGTATAAACACAGCACTAAAACTTGGCATACCTCTTATTTTGTACTCTTCTTTAAAAAAGGAGATCAGTACAAGGTAGGTTTTGTAGCCTCCAAGAAAATTGGAAATGCAGTTCATCGAAACAGAGCAAAGCGTTTGTTAAGAGCACATTTCATAGAAAATATAGACCTCTTACCTCAAGGTTCTTATGTATTGGTTGCAAAACCTTCACTCATAGAAGAAACCTATCAAACGACTCGCAAAACGTATCTACATGCACTTAAAAAGTGTACTGCAATCTAAATAACACTATACTATCAACGAACTATTACAAAAGGTATAACTTTGGAACAACAAGATTTAAACAAACGACTTCTTCTGGCACTTGCACTCTCTTTCTTTGTATTTATAGGATACAGTTACTTTTTTCCACCTGCAAAACCGGTACAAGAGCATAGAGAAACAGCAAAAGTGACACATCAGACCCCAAGTGCAGATTCACAGAACAATGCAGCGGCTGCACCTGCGGCAGTGAATACTGCAACTGTGACTGCACCTGTTGTGGCTTCAACACCGACACTTTTGACGGTGAAAGCAGATCATTATATTATCAGTATTGACACCTTTGGCCGTATTGCACAGATGGAATTGCTTGAATCAAAGTTCCATGATGCAGAAGGACACAATACGAAAATATTGAATGTCAACAAAGTAAAGCCCTTGGAGATTCGTTTTTCTGATGCAGCACTGAATGAAGAAGCATTTAAAACACCTTATGTCTATAGCGGTCCTGCTATTGTAGATGTGAGTGCTGCAGCACAGACAGTTACTCTGACACAAACACTCTCTTCTGTCACATTGAGCAAAAAATTAACTTTTAAACCCAGTGGAGAGTATACGGTAGAAGTAACAACTTCAACAGCGGCTCCATACTTCATTACGCCGGGGCACAGACCTATGGCAGACCAGTCTATGTATATGCTTGTAAGAGGGGCGTTGATCAAGGGTGCTGACGGTATTATCACCACAATTGAAGATGGTGATGCTGAGGGGTATGAAAAATTCCCTCATGCAAAAATCGCTTCGGCTTTTGACCGTTATGTCGCTTCCATGTTTTATGATTTTGACAAGGGCTTGAACGTTTCTATTTTAAAAGGGGCAGAGAGTGATCCTTTGATCTTTGTAGAAGGTGCTGCACAAATGACTTTTGGTGCCTATATAGGACCCAAAGAAGAGAAAACACTAAAGGCAATCCATCCCGAATTAACAGATGCTATTGAATTTGGCTGGTTCTCTTTCTTATCTAAACCATTTTTCAAAGTACTTATTTGGATCCATGACCGTATAGGGAACTGGGGATGGGCGATCATCCTCTTTACGTTATTGGTGAAGCTCATTCTTTTCCCTCTTTCCTACAAAGGTATGATGTCTATGCAAAAGCTGAAAGACTTGGCACCCAAGATGAAAGAGATCAAAGAGAAGTATAAGGGTGATCCTGCCAAAATGAATGCACAGATGATGGAAATGTATAAAAAACACGGTGCGAATCCTATGGGCGGATGTTTGCCGTTGATCCTGCAGATCCCTGTTTTCTTTGCACTCTATCGTGTACTTTTAAATGCAGTAGAGTTACAGGGTGCACCATGGATCTTATGGATACAAGACTTGGCAGTGATGGATCCTTATTTTGTCCTTCCTGTCTTGATGGGTGCATCCATGTGGTTCCAGCAGCGAATCACACCAAGTAACTTTACTGACCCTTTACAAGAGAAGATCTTTAAATTTTTCCCTGTGATCATGACAGTATTCTTTGTCTATTTCCCATCAGGATTGGTCTTGTATTGGTTGGTGAATAACCTGTTCACGATCGCACAACAGTATTTTATTAACCATATGTATGCTAAACATAAAGAAGCAGCGATCGCTGCGCATAAAAAATAAAGGACTATCTTATGAAAAAGGTTGAAGCACCGACACTTGAAGAGGCGTATGCAAAAGCCTCAAAAGTGTTAGAATGTTCTATTTCTGAACTTCAATGTGAAGTTGTGCAACACCCGTCAAAAGGTCTTTTGGGGCTTTTTAAAAAAACAGCGATCATTATTGCTGTACGTAAACATGATGCAGAAGTGAAAACGGCTGCTCCTGCTGCTATAGAAGAAGAAACAGAAACATTACCAGAAGTTAGTGAAGAAGAGATCGTCGCTTCTGAGATAGTAGATGCCGTCAAAGAAGAAGTGCATAATGAAGAAGCCGATAAAGAGGAAGAAAATCCTATAGAGTCAGTACCTGAAAAAGATGCAGTCTTGGACAGTTTTTTTGAATCAGATGCAGAAGCTGAAATTTCTCATGAGGAAGAAGTATTTGAAACGGAAACCGTGGTCTATGATGAATTGGCTTTGATGATAGAAAATCAGCTCAAAGAGATGCTCTCTCACTCCTGTTTTGACATAGATGTGGTGGAAGTGGATGTCCGGGACAATACGGCACTTATCTTTATAGACGGTGATGATGCCGCACTGCTTATAGGGAAAGAAGGGTACCGTTACAATGCACTCTCTTATATGCTTTTCAACTGGTTACATACAAAATATGAGCTCTTTATCAAACTTGAGATCGCAGAATTTTTAACCACACAGCAAGAGATGATACGTAAATATATTCAACCGGTGATTGAAACGGTAGAGAAGCAGGGCAAGGGAAAAACCCGTTTCCTTGATGGTATTTTGGTACAGATCGCATTGGAACAGTTGCGAGAAAGATTTCCAAATAAATATGTGGCAGTCAAAACGGCCAGAGAAGGTAAAAGATTTGTTGTCATCAATGAATTTAACAGCAATAAGTCTCATGCCTCGTAAGCATCTCCTAAGACTTATCGGATCATACAATGTCTGATTCCATAGCTGCTATAGCCACAGCCCACGGGGTTGCTTCTATCTCTATTATCAGGGTAAGCGGTGAAGCAGCACTGGAGATCGCCCATAAAATCTCACACTTAAGCACTATTACCCCCAGACATGCACATCTTACCTCCCTTTATACCGCAAACGATGATCTTATAGACCGTGCCATTATGATCTATTTTGCTGCACCGCATAGTTTTACAGGTGAAGAGATCGTAGAGTTTCAGTGTCACGGCGGGATGATCGTGGCGCAGGAGATCTTAGATACGATCACCTCTTACGGGGTAAGACTTGCAGAGCCTGGCGAGTTTTCAAAACGTGCATTTTTAAATGGTAAAATAGACCTCACCGAAGCAGAAGCTATCTCAAAACTCATCGAAGCCAAGTCTGTAGATGCCGCCAAAATCCTGGCAAAACAGATGAAGGGTGAACTCAAAGCGTTTGTGGATGAGAGCAGGGAAGCACTGCTAAGGTCTCTGGCCTATTCTGAAGTGATGATAGACTATGCTGAAGAAGACATTCCTGATGATATTTTAGAAAGTATCACAACACAACTGGATGGACTTTCTCTGCAGATAGAAAATATCGTGGAAGCGTCTCACCGGCGTAGAGGACTTATTGAGGGCTTTAAAGTAGCTATTATAGGTAAACCCAATGTAGGCAAAAGTTCTTTACTCAATGCCTTGTTGACTTATGACAGGGCCATCGTTTCAGACATTGCAGGGACTACCAGAGATACCATAGAAGAGCAGGTACGCATCGGCTCACATATTATTCGCCTGGTCGATACTGCAGGCATACGTGAATCAGAAGACATCATTGAAAAGATAGGCATAGAGCGTACTTTGGATTCTGTAGAAGATTCTGATGTCATCATTGCTTTGTTTGATGCCGCACGTGATTTTGATGAAGAAGATGCCAAAATACTCTCTATTATGAAAACTTTGGAAGATAAACACATTATTATTGCCCTGAACAAGTCTGATCTTGAGAAGGTCTTTGATATAGAAAAATTGTCTGCATATGATGTTTTGGAAGTGAGTGCAAAAAAAGCATTTGTGAAACTTACAGACAAACTTGAAAAACTTTTTGATACTATTGGCGAAGAAGATGAGTTGATGTTAATATCAGCACGTCAGATTGAGGCGGTGACTCAGGCCAAAGGTTCTATAGCTGAAGCCAAAGAGCCTTTACTTAATGGTGAGTTGGAATTTTTCTCTTATCATTTACAAGAAGCGGTGAA
>DQVY01000293.1 GCA_015661535.1 Sulfurovum sp.
ACTATTATAATATATATTTAACTGAAGGACAAAAAAATGGAACAACTCAAAACCTATGCGCTCATGGCAGGGCTCACCCTGCTTTTCATTTGGTTTGGCGGTATGATAGCAGGTCAAACAGGGATGATCATCGCTTTTTTGGCTGCTGCTGGAATGAACTTTTATGCCTACTATTACAGTGACCAACAGGTGCTTAAACACTACAATGCCATACCCGTAGACCATAAATCAGCTTCAGGACTTTATCATATTGTATTAAAACTGACACAAAAAGCTGAACTGCCGATGCCTGCACTCTACATCATACCTGAGCAGCAACCCAACGCCTTTGCTACAGGGCGTGACTATGAACATGCAGCTGTCGCTGTCACACAAGGCCTGCTAGACCTTATGACAGAAGAAGAGGTAGAAGCAGTCATCGCGCATGAACTGAGTCACATCAAGCACTATGATATGCTCATCGGTACAGTCACCGCTACCATAGCAGGTGCCATCGCCATGCTTGCGAATTTTGGGATGTTTTTTGGCGGGGGAGACAGAGACAGACCCAATCTTCTCGTGACCTTAGCCCTCATGTTCATCATGCCCATGGCTGCTACACTCATACAAATGACCGTAAGCCGTAACCGAGAGTTTATGGCAGATGAAGGTGCAGCACGTATGACAGGACATCCTGAGTGGCTGCAGTCAGCATTGGCAAAACTTGACAGCTATGCCAGAGGTACTGTTTTGCCAGAGGCAGATCCACAGACGGCACATATGTTTATTATCAACCCCTTTTCAGGCAGAGATTTTTCACTAAGCCAACTCTTTGCCACACACCCAAGCACAGAAGACCGCATAGAAAGATTAGAAGCTTTAAAACATCAATAAGCTATAATCTTTCTATGAAACAAAACATAACACTATTCACTATTCACTATTGTCCTCGTACCTGTGGGATCACATCACTATTCACTTCTGAAGCCAAAGGCTTCAGATGAGTCCATTTGCCATACAACTTACCAATGGATGTTTAGCATCCGATATTGAACAAGAAGATCAAAACAGTTTTCAGGCACTTCAGCAACTTGGTGCCATTGAAGAAACAGATGGTCTATGGAAACTTCACTCCCTCTATCGTGTGGGGAGAATATACATGGGCAAAGATGGCAAAGGGTATATCGAAGCGGAGTTCAAAGAACAAAGAGATCTGCTTGTTGAACCCGATCATCTTTGGGGTGCCAAACATGGTGATGTAGTAGTGGCAAAACGTATTATAGCAAGACGTGGCCGCGCAAGCGGTGTTGTCAAACTTGTGATAGAAAAAGCCCATCTCTTTACCATCGCCTATACCCACCGTGACGAGCAGGGAAACTTTAGCATTTTGAATATTCGTACCGGTGAACCCACCCATGCTGTTATGGAAGGTATGGACCTAAAAGCATTTAAGCTTGGTACTGTACTTAAGGTAGATGTGGATGATGACAAGGTTTTAGAAATTTTTGGACAGCTGGATGACCCTAAAGTAGATGAAAAGATATCGCTGGCACTCTTTCAGAGAGAAGATGCCTTTCCACAAGCCTGTATCGACGAAGCCTTACAGGTAGAAAGCGAAGTAGACAAAGAGGAGCACGCTGAGCGCATTGACCTTACAGATCTTGACTTTTGTACCATCGACCCTGTCACCGCAAAAGATTTTGATGATGCCATCTATTTTGACATGGAAACATTTACACTCTATGTCGCTATTGCTGATGTGAGTCATTATGTACCCTACTTCACCGCCATAGACAAAGAGGCCAAAAAACGTGGCTTTACTACCTACCTGCCACACAAGTCTTTCCCTATGCTGCCGCGTGAATTGAGTGAAAATATCTGTTCACTCAAACCAAAAGTGGACAGACTTGCTTTTGTAGCCAAGATAGCACTTGACAGAGCCACACTGAAACCTCTCAAGGAAGAGTTCTTTGAAGCCATCATCCACTCTCAACACCGTTTCAACTACGAAGATATAGATAAGATTATAGACAATCATGGCGCTGAAGCTACAGGAAAAGTCAAGGAGATACTTCGCTATCTCTTACCCCTCTATGAGATCACGAAACGCTTACGAAAAGCACGTCTTAAAGATGGTTTTGACTTCCGATCAGAAGAGACCAAGCTCAGCATAGATAAAGATCACCTGCTTAAATCTACAGAGATAGAAACAGGTACCCCTTCCCACTCTCTCATCGAAGAGTGTATGCTTTTGGCCAACCAGGCCTCAGCAAAACGTTTTAAAGGCGATGGAGATGGTATTTTTCGTATCCATGAACCTCCACAACTCTCCCGCATAGAACAACTGCTTACAGAACTGGCCGCCATTGGTCTCTATGTGGAAGAGTATGAAGACAGCCCTGGCCTTATACGTGCCATCCAAAAAGAGGCTGGCAAAATGGGTCTGGCTGCAGAAGTGGATGCGATGGTCATAAAGTCTCTACGTCAGGCACAATACAATGCCTATAACGTAGGACACTTTGGACTGGGCTTTTCCCACTACAGCCACTTTACCTCCCCTATACGAAGGTATGCTGACCTCATCCTGCACAGACTCATCAAAACACAACTGCGTGAAGATGAAGGAGAAGCTTCTTACCTGCTGCGTAACATTGAACCCCTCTGTGCCAGAGTCTCCGAACTGGAACGTGAAGCCACCAAATGTGAGTGGGACTTTAGAGACCGTAAATTTGCACGCTGGGCAGCACAACACATAGGTGAGGTGTTTGATGCAGAAGTGGTAGAGGCAGGAGAAGCCGCTAAAGCTGTCTTACTTGGAGACATTAAAGGTATTAGCGTAAACCTACATGGCGACAATGTCATGCTTTTTGATAAAATACGCGTGAAAATATCGGAAGTGAACATTCCCCAAGCTGTGATCATGACTGAGTTGGTAGAAAAGTTAGAAAAAGAGGCAATGGATTTATGATACCTTCACTATTCACTTTAAAAATCTCCAAAGGAGGTTTTTAATCATGTACCAAAGAGAATTTGATCAGCGTCTGAAACAAGCTTTGCCAAAAGCAGTGCTCCTCTATGGTGAAAATGAGTATCTTATCGATCATTACATAGATACATACATCAAAAAGACCGATGCCAAAGAGTCGATGCTCTCACTCTACCATGATGAATGGCATTTTGAACAGGCAAAAAACTTTCTCTCCCAAACCTCTCTTTTTGGAGGCACCAATCTTTTGGTGGTAAAACATGAAAAAAAGATACCTAAAAAAGAATTGGACGTACTTGTAGCACTGGCAAACAAGAACCCTGATAATTACTTCATCTATGGGTATGCAGGTGCTGCCAAAGATGCCAAGTCTATGCAGGCAGCTTTTACAGATAAAAAAGGCGGGGTGTGGGTGCGTTTTTTCGAGCCCAATATTCGTGATGGTATCGCCATCTTGCAGCAAAAAGCACAGACTATACACTTGGACATAGATCACTATGCCCTTCAGCATCTGATGTTGGTACTGAACAACAACCTAGCACTCTGTGCAAATGAACTCAATAAACTAGCCATACTGGGTACCAAAGTGACAGGCAAGGACATAGACAGACTGGTCTACTCCACTGCCCCACTTGCTACAGAACAGTTGCTGATTGACCTCTTTAACAAAAAACCTATTACAGAAATGATCACCAAGCTTTTGGAAATAGGAGAAGATGAATCCAAAATACTCCGATCCACCCAATTTTTTGTCAATCAGATCTTTCTCTTTCATGCCTACATTAAACTCAATGGACATGTAGATTCAGCAGCTATTCTAGGCTACAAACTCCCAAAACACATAGAAGAACAAAAAGCACAATTGGCTTTGCGAGTTAAGTCGGCAGCCTTGTTAAAAATATGTGAACATTTACTGGAGAGTGAATTGGCCATGAAAAAAGCACCGGCAACACAAAGAGAAGTGCTGCTCTACAGTATGCTCATAAAATTGCAGGGGTACTTGTAAAAAGACCTCTTATTAGAGGTGCCCTTAAGTAAAAAGTTCTCTCATCACTCCTCTAAACCATGCCCGTGCTGCTTGAGCGGCACTCTTAGATCTAAATTTACCATTCCCGTCTTGTGGTTTAGGAACATGCCCTTTCCCTCTTAACACACCATTTGGATCTGCAAAAAAGGTATGTGTGACCATGATCGCTTCTTCCGGCTTGCCGCCAACCATGGAGTAACATACATTTGCTGCCTTGGCAGGTAAGCCTGCTCTGGGGTCATTGACTTTTCGGTTGATCTGATCAAGAATCTGACCTGCTGCTCTGTGTGCACTCCAAATCGCTGTTTGCGCACTTGGAGGAAGCGCATGTGTAACCGCATCACCACAGACATAAATATTCGAATCTGTCTTGGACCTAAAACTATATCCATCCATCAATGCATACCCGGCATCATCGGTTTTGATCCCAGCCATTTTGATGACAGGGGAACATTTATTGATAGGCATAAAGTTACATACTTCATACTTCACTGTTTGTTCTGTACCCACTGTATCGTCGGCATTTTCAAACGCTTTATACCTGAGCGTTTTGGCAGCAGTATCTATATCGATGATCTCTGTCAAACCTTTATACTCAATAATATCCGGGAACAGGTCTTCCCAGGACTCTTTAAATGCTTTGCCTTTGGCAAATTTACCTGCACGTGTATCCAATACAATGACCTTGCCTTTGATACCCTCATTTTTCATAAAGTTTGCCACCATTGCTGTTCTTTCATAAGGTGCAGGAGGACATCTGTATTTCCCTTTTGCAGGAGGAATGATGACCACATTTCCATCATCCATATTGTTCAGTTGTCTTTTGAGTGCTATATGTTCATTACCCGGCATTAAAGCAGCAGGACAGGCCTGTGCAACTTCCCTCACCTTTTGCGCTGACCATTTTGGAAATTGTTTGGTGTAATCATAGGCTATACCCGGAGAGAGTACAAGAATATCATAGGCAAGAACACCCTTTGTTGTGGTCACAGTTCTAGCCTCTCTGTTAATAGCGGTCACTTCTCCATGCATAAAGGTATAGCCGTACTTTTCCGATGGTTGGTAATAATCTCCTACAAAGGTGTCCAGTGAAACACCTTCCAGTCCACCGAGCAATGTATTGGAAAAAGGACAGGCCATAAAGATACTGTTTTTCTCGATCACCATTACATCTAATGTATTGTCTTTTTTTCTTAATGTTTTTGCCATAGCAAGACCGGCAAAACCAGCGCCAATGATCACAACAGATCTTCCATTGGTTTTTTTCACTTCTGTCTGTTTTTCATCGGCTGAAGCTACCCTGGGTAAAACCACTCCTGCAGCGCTAATACCTGCCAATTTGAAAGTATCTCTTCGATTCATTGCCATACTGTCTCCCTCGATTTAGTATTTTATTGATCATTTTATATAAGTTAAGATAATTATAGTATGACAGAATTTTTTACTTTTGACAATGGTAAAACATCATTTTAATATCATTTAATGCAAATTTTTCAAGATGTAACCAAAAAGTACAACTCCTCTTTCAAAAAACCGTTATTGTGTCTGAATCTACAGATATAACTAATGTGCAATTAAGTACCATTATTATATTATTACGCTTCCAAAATTCTTGCTCATTTTTGGACGGATAGTATGCTATTCGCATTTTATATGGGCTATTAAACCAAAAGGAAACAATATGACTTGTTATGAAACACTGTTTGTAGTTAAACCTACATTGACAGACGAAGAGACTGCAGCACAAATTGCAAAAATAAAAGATGTTCTTGCCCAAGAAGGTGCTGAACTTGTTGCTACCAATGATATGGGTATGAGAAAACTGGCATACGCAGTTGAAAAGCACAACAGAGGATACTACACTGTTCTTTTCTATAAAGGTGAAGGTACTGTGATAAACGAGCTTGAGAGAAATCTTAAGATCAATGAAGATGTGATCAAATTTTTAACTGTGAAATACACTAAAAATAAAGAACTGGCACAATTTGATAAACTTGTAGCACAAGCGAACAAAAATGCTGAAACAGCAAAAGCTGCACCAGTAGAAGAAGCGCCGGCAGAAACAGCAGCTGCTGAATCAACAGAAGCGTAAACCACCCAAATTTAGGAGCACCTTATGTATAACAAGATTATTTTAGCCGGAAACCTCACCAGAGATATTGAGATTAGATATACGCAAAGCGGCGCAGCCATTGGAAACACTGGTATTGCCACATCACGTAAATTCAAATCTGCTTCAGGTGAACAAAAAGAAGAAGTACTTTTCGTAGACTTGACTTTTTTTGGAAGAACCGCTGAAATAGCTAATCAGTACTTACGTAAAGGCAGCAAAGTTTTAGTAGACGGAAGATTAAAGTTAGACCAGTGGACAGCACAAGATGGCAGCAAACGCTCTAAGCA
>DQVY01000249.1 GCA_015661535.1 Sulfurovum sp.
AAACTCCCAGCCTTTCATTTTCGCCAAAACAGAGAGTGAATACATAGCATTTGACTGTGCAGAACCATAAGAGATAAGTTTTTTAATATGGGGAAAATTATGTTCTAAAAAATAATAAAATTTTCGGGCTTTGTTTCCAGAGAAGTCTGAATGAAGTAAGTCATCACGTTTGAGATAAAAGGTATGATTTTCAAAAATATGTTTTTCTACAGGTGAAGAATCAAAAGAAATCAATACTTTTCTCCATTAATCACACAAATGTGTACTATGTTGTGGCCAACGCCCTTGAAAGCGGATCGATTCGAGAGCCACAACGATTTTTTGCTTCGTTTTTTCTAAAAAAATAAAGAGAGAAACAACACCACAATTAAGATAATAGGAAATCAAATAAAATGAAGTCTAATTTCGATTTAAACAATTGAGATCTTCAAAAGCCTGTTCAAGTCTTTTGACCATTGAGAGTTCTCCTGCACGAAGCCATTTACGAGGATCATATTTCCCCTTATTTGGTTTGTCTTCACCTTCAGGATTCCCTATCTGACCTTGCAGATAGTCATAGTTTTCAGCCACATAGCCTCTTACACCATCCCAAAATGCCCACTGGGTATCTGTATCTATATTCATCTTCACTGCACCATAAGAGATGGCTTCACGAATGTCAGAAAGCTCAGAACCTGACCCTCCGTGAAATACAAAATCAACCGGTTTTTCAGCAGTATTGTATTTCTCTTCAATGTACTTTTGAGAATTATCAAGAATTTTTGGGGTTAACGATACATTTCCCGGTTTGTAGACACCATGTACATTACCAAAAGAAGCGGCAATCGTGAATTTATCGGAAATTTTAGAGAGTTCTTCGTAGGCATAGGCTACTTCTTCTGGTTGTGTATAAAGTAGTGAATTATCTATATCTGTATTGTCTACACCATCTTCTTCTCCACCGGTCACACCAAGCTCTATCTCAAGCGTCATTCCCATTTTTGACATGCGTTCCAAATAGATCTTACAGGTAGCAATATTCTCTTCAATAGGCTCTTCTGAAAGGTCTATCATATGAGAAGAGAAAAGGGGAATACCGTGCACTTCAAAGTGTGCTTCAGAGGCATCCAAAAGGGCATCGATCCAAGGGAGAAGTTTTCGTGCTGCATGGTCTGTATGCAGAACGACAGGTATGCCATATGCTTTTGCAAGCGTATGTACATGCTGCGCACCGGAAATAGTCCCTAAGACAGCCGCTTCATCTGAAGGTAAACCTTTCCCTGCATAGTAGGCACCCCCGCCATTTGAAAACTGCACAATGACAGGTGAATTTACCTTTTTGCCTGCTTCCATGACAGCATTCACAGAAGAGGTACTTACTACATTTACCGCAGGAAGTGCAAAACCTTCTTCTTTTGCAATTTTAAACAATGTTTGAAGGTCATCACCTGTAACCACACCTGCATCAACGACATCTAGTACTTTTGTAGACATTTACCACACCCTCTTTATACGAATTACTTTACTTTAATTTTTGCACTTTTCATTAAAGCACCTACCACTTTTTCTTGTGCCAGTTGCATTTTAATACTGTTTTTAGCCGCTTCAAACTCAGGTATTTTCTGTTTGCTTTTTGACTTTTTAGCTGCCTTTACCATTTTGTCATAAGCCGCTTTGGCTTCTTCATCTGTCACTTTTGTTTCTGCCATCTTTTTTTGCATCCAGAAACCTGCAAGTGCTGCTTCTTTTTCTTTTGTAGTCAACACTTTTTTAGACTCTGCTGCTACCAATTTTGCTGGTGCCATCATTTGGATAAGCTGTGTTTTTCCGTCTGCCGGAAGTTTTTCCCAAGTCATTTTTCCCTGTGTAAGTTTTGCCAATGCCTTATTGGCTTCCTCAACAGTGATCTCCATACCATTTACTGTACCCGCTGTTGCTGCAGATAGATATGTACTTGTAAAACCTAATGTGAGTCCTAAAATAAGAAGAAATTTTTTCATTCTTTATGTTCCTTTGTATTTATATAATCAAGCAGGTATTTTACCCACAATTTACCAAGTATTGATTGATGGACTTTTTAAAGTACTTTAATCTCAACATCTTTCATTAATTTACCTACGATCGCTTTTTCCATCATTTGAAGTTTTAGTCTGTCTTTAATACTTTCAAAAGGTGGTGCCTGCGTTGTAGCATTGTTTTCTTCTGCCTGTTTCTTTATCGCATTATATGCTTCTAATGCCTGTTCATCGGTAATAGTGGTAGATAATGCTTCTTTCTTCATCCAGGTTCGTGTATAGACTGCCTGTTTTTCCAAGTCACTTAACTCTTTTTTGGCAGCATCCAAAACCAATATGGGGAGGGATAACTCTTGTATGAGTCTGCCTTGCTGTGCAGGAGGTATAGCATCAAAGTTTTTTATTTTACCCTGTGTACGTTTGCTAAGATAATCATCTGCCTGTTTTTTAATGATCTTATGCCCATTGACAGTAGCGATCACTGCCTTACTGGATCTTGTTTTTCTTAACTGCTGTACCGGTTTTGGTTTTCCATTTAAATTTATATTGCCTAGGTCCACTATAGATGTCTCTTTTTCCTTTAACATGTTTGTCAAAGAATTTTTTAGAGCATCAGCAGATAATGAACTTGTCAATACTATGAATGACAGTCCAAAAGCTATAGATACTTGTTTCATATTCTTTCCCCTCCCCTTTTGAACAAAAAAATATTATTATTTTTTTGTTGTATTACTTTCTGTTTCAACTATTTTGGCTTTACTTTTAAGTTCTTTTGCTACCTGTGTTATTTTAGCAGTAAACTGTTGTTGCTTTAATGAAGTAATGATCTTATCTTTTACTTTTTCATATGGAACAGGTGCTGCATCTGCTTTGTCTTCAAGGAAGATCACATGATAACCAAACTGTGTTTTAACAGGTGTAGTAGTAATTTGACCCTTTTTCAAGCCCCATGCTGCTTTTGAAAACTCTGGTACCATTTGACCTTTGGCAAACGTACCTAAGTCTCCACCTTTAGGACCAGAAGGACCTGTTGACTTTGTTTTTGCCAATTCTATGAATTTGGCTTTTAACGCTTCACCTTTTAACGGTTTTAATGCGTCTATGATCTCTTTTGCTTCTTTTTCTTCTTTCACTAAAATATGTCTGGCATGCATAGACGCTTTACTCACAAATTTGTCCGCATTCTTTTTATAAAATGCTTTGGCTTCGGAGTCACTTACCAGCGCATTATCCATCTGCTCTTTCATCCACATATTCACAAGAAGTTCCGCTTTGATCTTCTCCATATTTCTTTTGAATTCAGGTTTTTTATCGATACCCTCTTTTGCTGCAAGTTCAGTAAAAAGCTGTTTTTCTATAAGTCTGTCAATAACCATTCTTTGTTCTGAAGGTTCAAGTTGTGAAAAAAGTGCCTTAGGTGCAGAGGCAGTCACAAATGTTTGTGCATCCTGCTTTGTGATGTTTGTACCGTTTACAGTAACAAGTATATCTGAAGCTACTATAGAAGTAGACAGGACAGCAAGAGCCAGGAGTGATGTTTTCGCTAATTTTAACATGATTGATAATCCTTAATTATTTAAATTGATGAAGAAGTATATCCCTCTTGGGTAAATCATTCATTAATGTGGTAATATTTTAGTCTTATTACATTTAGAACAAGGTATAAAACAGATGGCAAATGCAAAAAAAGTCTTAAAAGTTAAAAAAGCAACGAAAAAAGAGATCGAAGAGATCAAAAGGATCTTTCTTGAAAATTATCCTGACTCCGTCACAGAGTTGGAATACAGAAACCTGTATGAACTGCTCATCTCTGTCATGCTCTCTGCACAATGTACGGACAAACGTGTCAACATCATCACCCCTGCACTCTTTGAAGCCTACCCAGACCCTGTGTCTCTTGCCAATGCTGATCTGGATGAAGTCAAATCGTACATCAACACTTGTTCTTTTTTTAACAATAAAGCCAAAAACCTCATCAAAATGGCGCAATCTGTGGTGGAACATTATGACAATGAAGTCCCTTTAGAGCGAGATGAACTTGTCAAGCTGGCTGGAGTTGGACAAAAAACAGCCAATGTCGTCATGATAGAATATGCAGGTGCCAATCTGATGGCAGTAGATACGCATGTCTACAGAGTTGCACACAGACTGGGTCTTTCAGATGCAAAGACAGCCATAAAATGTGAAGAGGAACTGAGTAAAAAATTTAAAACCGACTTACACCTGCTTCATCAGGCTATGGTGCTCTTTGGCAGGTATAAATGTAAAGCGCTAAAGCCTGAATGTGAGGGATGCTTCATGGAAGCACATTGTAAAACAACACAGACCTTTAAGGTCTAGTTCTCATCATGTGAACGTCTGTGATAACGCTCAACAATATCTGGATCATGATGAAGGTTGATCTTTGCATCCTCTTTTCCCTCATACGGAATTTGGGCAAGTACATAACGTATAGACTCCAGTCTGGCTCTTTTTTTATCATTACTGTCAACAATGATCCATGGGGCATAGCCTGTATGTGAACGTGAGAACATCTCTTCTTTATAATAGGTTACCTTATCCCACATCTCTTGTGCTTTTTGATCTACAGGGCTTAATTTCCAATGTTTAAGCGGGTTTGTCATACGTTCTTTAAATCTTTTTTGTTGGTTTTCTTTCGTGATCGAGTACCACAACTTGATCAAAATAATCCCATCATCTATCAAAGAGTGTTCTATCTCCGGGACCTGTTTCATAAACTTCTCATACTGCTCAGGCGTACAAAAATCAAACACAGGTTCTACTATGGCACGGTTGTACCAGGAACGGTCAAAAAATGTAATCTCACCCGGGTTTGGCAGGTGCTGAAAGTAGCGTTGAAAATAAAACTGCCCCGTTTCTACTTCTGTAGGTTTCTGCAATGCTACCACTCTAAATTTTCTGGGATTCAAATACTGTGTAAAACGTTTTATAGACCCGCCTTTCCCCGCGGCATCACGCCCTTCAAAGATGATCATGACACGTTTATTGTTATCATAGACCCAGTTTTGTAACTTGATAAGCTCAACCTGTAAAGATTTTAACTCTTCTTCATACGCAACATTACGTGTGATCTTTGCCAGTTTCTTTTTACCCATGAGTTGGCTCAATCCACTCTTTGTTCTCAAAAGATGAAAATTCTCTTCAAGCTCTTTAATAATAGCTTTGGCTTTTTTGTCTTTCACCTCTTTGTTTAAATACTCTAAATCTTGAAATATCGTTTTCATTGTGCTCCTTATGATCTCTATACCCTTATTCTACTCCTACTCTTTTTAAATTCTCTTGATGTACATCATAAAACCCTTTGAATGACTCTCTGTAAGACTTCATAGGTTCTTTCTACAGATTCCAGATCTACCTCTTCCCGTGTTGAGTGAGGATAACGTATGGTAGGTCCTATGGAGGCAAACTTTATGGATGGGTATTTTTCTGCTATGACCCCACACTCAAGCCCTGCATGTATTGCCATCATTTTTGTTTTTCCAAAAACACCTTTCATCTCTTCACTTACGATGTTTGTAAATGCTGAGATATCTGGTTTCCATGCCGGATATTTGTCCTGTACCTCTACAGTAAAATCATAAAACTCAAAAAGTGTCGTGGTGGACGCTGTAAGATAATTGAGTGCTTCCACACTCATGGCACGTGCAGATGCTTCTATCTGTATGCCACCTTTTTCATCTGCTGTGATAATGGCAAGATTAATACTGATACTTGGTATGCC
>DQVY01000159.1 GCA_015661535.1 Sulfurovum sp.
GTACATAACTCAACCAAAGACAAAAAAGAAAGAATTGGCCGTATCATGAAAATGCATGCGATCAAAAGAGAAGAAGTACAAGAGATCTATGCCGGTGAGATCGGTGCGGTTGTTGGTCTTAAGAACACGACAACGGGTGATACACTTTGTGATCCTTCAGATAAAGTGGTTCTTGAAAGAATGGACTTCCCGGATCCGGTTATCTCTGTTGCTGTTGAACCTAAAACAAAAGCCGATCAAGAGAAAATGGGTGTTGCACTGGGTAAATTGGCTGCAGAAGATCCTTCTTTCCGTGTTTCTTCAGATGAAGAGACAGGTCAAACTATTATTTCAGGGATGGGTGAGCTTCACCTTGAGATCCTTGTAGATAGAATGAAAAGAGAGTTTAATGTTGAAGCAGATGTGGGTGCACCACAAGTTTCTTACCGTGAAACAATTAGAGAAGCGGTGAAAAAAGAATACAAATATGCAAAACAATCTGGTGGACGTGGACAATTTGGTCACGTATACCTTCATATTGAGCCGCAAGAAGCTGGCTTTGGATATGAATTTGTGGATGCGGTTAAAGGTGGGGTGATTCCAAAAGAATTTATCCAGCCGGTAAACAAAGGTGTTCAGGAAGCAATGGCCAGAGGGATCCAGGCAGGATACCCTGTTGAAGATGTTAAAGTAACCGTATATGATGGTTCTTACCATGATGTCGATTCATCTGAAATGGCGTTTAAACTTGCTGGTTCAATGGGATTCAGAGAAGGTTGTAAGCAAGCAAAACCGGTTATTCTTGAGCCTTTGATGAAAGTTGAAGTTGAAGTACCTGAAGATTACATGGGAGACGTGATTGGTGATGTTGCCAAAAGACGTGGACAGGTAACAGGTATGGATGACAGAGCAGGTAACAAAATCGTTAATGCATTTGTACCACTTTCTGAAATGTTCGGTTACTCAACTGACCTACGTTCCATGACTCAAGGTCGTGCAACGTATGCGATGGAGTTTGACCACTATGAAGAAGTGCCACAAAATGTCGCAAAAGAAATCATCGAAAAGCGTAACAGCTAAGACGGGTTTCTTTACCGCATATTCGACTAAACGGGCTTTGTTCCGTTTGGTCACATACCTATTGTACGCTCTCTCCCTACGCAAAACCCGTTTAGCCAAATCTACGGAAAATTAATTCCGAACTTAACTATTACGTAAAGTATAAATATTATTCTATTTTAATGCTCCATTAGTATACAATAGTATTTAAAGCAGGGTCGGTTTAGCGACCACAATGAAGGAAAAGCAATGAAATGTATCATAGACCTTATAGAAGATATACGTGAACAGATAGGCAATAATGAAGCCTATACAGTCATGGGCGGATTGCTTAAAGAAGATGCAGAGGACAGTACTAAACTTGCCTATGTGGGGGAAGCGGCACTTAATAAACATTTTATAGACGAAGAGAGTAGAACACTGCGCTTTGAGATAGATGACAGTGATACAGAAATAACCCTTAAAGAGCTTATTCCCTCGGTATTGATATTGGGCTTGGATATGATGATGTATGAGCTTAAAATAGATGTGCATGCAGCATATAAAGACATGGAAATAGTAGGATTTGGAAAAAATGATGAAGAAAAACGCTATATCCTGTTTATCAAGATCTAAAATGACAGTTTTAGAGGTACTGGGGCTTCTCTTCTAGCAGTACCCAGTTTAGATTTACTTTGAAGGTTTTACAAAAGTAGGCCAAATGGGCATAAGGGATTTTTTTTCTTCTTTTGATGACCGCAAAATATTGCGGGTCCAACTTCAGTGCCTCTGCTACATCTTTGTCGCGTATTTTTTCTTCTTTTCTCTGTTCAGAGAGTACCAGTTTAATTCTTAACATCGCTTCTGTAAAATCTATCATGAACAGCCTTCTTGCTTTATATGCCTGTATCATAATATATTTTTTCTCCAAAGAGCAAATATCTGTCAAATTGTAATATTTTTATCTAATTGTATTGGTTAATAAGTGTTTCTTCCTCTAGAGGTTTCCCTATACCAAAGCCTTGCAGGTAGTCAATACCCAGTTTTTTTAATGTCTCTTTCTGACGGTCGTTGTCTACCCACTTCGCGACTGTTTGTACATCCAGGTCTTTGGCCATGTTAATAAGGGAGTGGAGCATGGCATGGGTTGTTTTGTCTTCGAGATGTGTGACATACTCTCTATCGAACTGTATGATATCAAATTTAAAATGCTTCATATAGTTCATAGAGGCATTCGACGAGCCAAAATTATCGATACATATGCGTAAACCCTGTGCTCTGAATTTTTTGAGTGTTTTGAGGTATCCGCTCAGGTCATGGTGTGTTTTGCGTTCATAGAGTTGTATGATGAGACGGGAAGGATCAACTTCTTTTTGCTTTAAATAGTCAAATACTTTTGTCTGAAAAGTACTGTCACGAAGGGAAAAAGGTGAAAGATTAAAGGTAAAAGAGATGTTGTCATTCACCAGAGGTAAAAGGTCTATGACATGTTTGATAAGTGTAAAGTCATACTCGCGTCCCAGCCCCAAACGGTTTACAATAGGAAGAAAGATACGTGGCAAGATATCCTCTTTTTGCGTATAACATTTTAATTTAATAGCGATCTCATAGGTATCTACAAGGTCTGTATGTGTGTTTAGCAGTGGTCTGAAAGATAAGCGTAAGTCTTTGTTCTTAATAGCAGAGATCACATATTTTTCTATATCGGAGAGTTCTTTGGTCTCTTTTATATTTGTCATATGCTGCTCTGTATCATCTGGAACAGACTGGCTGGCAATGATGTCTCGAAGTTGTAAGATCACTTTTTGGAAGTCGCCGTTTATATTGGTGACCACTGCAAAGGCATAGTCTACTTCTATATTGTTTATGCTGTGATTTTCACGGATCATGGTCTCTAAAATAGACTTTATATCATGCTCTTTTTTATTCACAGCGATTAGTACTTCAGAACCGCGTCCTCTGGCAATAAGTGTATGGTCTAAACCATTTTGTTTAAAAAGTTGGTGTAGTTTACTGGTGATGGTATAGAGAAGATTATCAATTTGATCGCTGCTGTAGTTCTCATTGAGGAGATGGAGATTCTCTATATTTAAACAGGCCATAGAAGTGGGTTCATACTGCTGTAGTTTTTTGATAAACGATTTTTTATTGTATCCTTGGGTGGTTTGATCAAGAAGGGTCTCCTGTACAGAGAGGTTCATCAGAAAGTAGATAAAATAAATAGTAACAAATGTAATCCCCGTAAGGAGCAGTCCGTCTTTGAGGTTTATATTGGGGCTATCCCCCTTATAGATAGTAGTGAAAAAAACAAGAAAGACGAGGACAAGTACAGGAATACCTGCTCTAAGTGCCAGGGTAAACCGTCTTTCTCTCTCTTCTTTTTGTGATTGAAGCATTAAACATCCAAGTGTTTTACATCTTTGGCATGGCTTTCAATGTAATTTCGTCTTGGCTCTACTTCATCTCCCATAAAGAGGACAAAGGTTTCACTCGCAGACTCATCATCACCAATTTTTACTTGTAAAAGTCTTCTGTTCTCTGGTGTCATAGTGGTTTCCCACAGTTGCTCTGGGTTCATCTCCCCCAGACCTTTGTATCGTTGAATGTATGCACCTTTTTTGGCACTTGACTCTACTTCTTCAAAGAGTGCCAGTAAGTCTTGGTCCTTAAATTCATCGGTAATATGTTCTTGTATCTTTTGGTGGATATGGATCGCTTCATTGTAATGCGGGTTGGTAAAGAGAATATCGTCTACAATAAGCTCTTCAAGTCCATCGTTTGTTTGTACAAAGAGATGAATGGAGTCATCTGTGATGGTCTTATTGAGGATATTGTAGCCCAGTTCCCCAATATAGTCTTCAATGGTTTTGGCAAGTGATCTGTTGTCTGTTCCTACAACATCAGGGTTTTCTATCATGTATCTGATCATCTCAGGTAGGGCAAAACGTTTTTCGAGCTCTTTGAGAGTCATACGGTAATAGGCAACCAGTTTAAAGAGGTCTACAAGGTCTGCTTCTCCCATGGTACTGCTTTCAATTGCTGATATACCATGTTCTATAAGGAAATCATTGAGTGATTTTTCATCTTTAAGATAGGTCTCATTTTTACCTTTTTTATAACGGTAAAGCGGAGGCTGAGCAAGGTAAAGGTAGCCTTTTTCTATGATAGGTTTGAGGAACCTGAAGAAGAACGTCATAAGCAGTGTTTGAATGTGAGAACCATCCACATCGGCATCGGTCATGATAATGACCTTGTGGTATCTGAGTTTGTCTTCATTGAACTCTTCCCCGATACCACAGCCCAGTGCAGTGATCATGTTTTTTATCTCATCAGATTTGAGTATTTTTTCCAAACGTGCTTTTTCTACATTTAAGATCTTACCTTTTAGCGGCAA
>DQVY01000045.1 GCA_015661535.1 Sulfurovum sp.
AAAAACAGAACACCAGGATGACCTAAGAGATATACAGTTAGGTAACCAGGAAACACATACAAAAACACATGTACAGGGTAATAGTCAAAAAGAAGCAAAAAAGAGTGAAAAAGAGCAGGAAGCAACAGAAGAAATTGATCTTAAGTTTGATCCTACTGCAGGATTGGAACATGACAAGCAAAATCCGATTAAAAAACTAGCCAACTGGGCAAGGCAGCTTTTTTAGTCAGTTTTTTATATACAACACATAAAGGGAGGAAAAAATGGAAGAGTTCGAAATAGATATCGTAGAAACAAAATGTCACACAAACGGGGCAAAAATAAAAGCAATAGGTGTCGGCGGTGGTGGTGGAAACATGATCAACCACATGATCTCTGAGGGGATCAATAGTATTGACCTTATTGTTGCCAATACAGATGCACAGGCATTAGATTCTTCACTTGCACCATTTAAGATGCAATTGGGAATTAATGCAACCAGAGGTTTGGGCGCGGGTATGGTTCCGGACAAAGGAAGAGAAGCAGCACTGGAGAGTTTTGAAGACATTAAAGCGATGTTAGATGGTTCTGACATTGTCTTTATCTCTGCTGGTCTTGGTGGCGGTACAGGTACGGGTGCAGCACCAATTATTGCACAGGCAGCAAAAGAAGTAGGTGCACTGACTGTTTCTATTGTGACAAGTCCTTTTAAATTTGAAGGTCGCAAAAGAACAAAACTTGCAAAAGAGGGACTAGACGAACTTAAAAGAGAGAGTGACTCTATTATTGTTGTGCCTAATGAAAAGCTTCTTTCTATTGTTGAAAAAAACCTTGGGATTAAAGAGAGTTTTAGAATGGTAGATGACATTCTTGCTCAAGCTGTTGGCGGTATCTCAAAAGTGATCCTTTCACACGGTGACAATGATATCAACCTTGACTTTGCTGATGTGAAAACAGTGATGAACCACAGAGGATTGGCACTGATGGGTACAGGGTACTGTTCTGGTGCTTCTGCTGCGTATGATGCTGCAAAAATGGCTATTGAATCTCCACTGCTTGACAACAGTTCTATTAATGGTGCGATGGGTGTACTTGTACAGTTTGACATTCACCCTGACTATCCGCTTAATGGTATTTCTGAAGCGATGGATATCATTTATGAAAGTGCAGATGAAGATGCAGATGTTATTTTTGGTACAACCACCAATGAAAACATGGATATAGATGAAGTGAAGATCACTATCGTTGCTACTGGTTTTGAAGACAAACTTGCCAAAGTTGAACCTAAAGTAAAAACACAAGAGAGCCTTTTAAATGCAAATGCCAACTCTTGCAACATCAACACCCTAAGATCTGCAAACAAAATGGTTGTAGGTGGGTACAATGGTGACCATGAAGACATTTTAGATGTACCGACATTTTTAAGAAAGCAGATGGATTAAAAAGTAGATGGACTAAGTCCGGCTATTTTTTCTTTCCCTTTTAAAAGAGAGTCCTTCCACTCTCTTTTACTCTTTTACAATACTTCTCTTTATACCTGTGAACTGCCCCTCTTTTATCTTTTTATGTACAGTATCCATCATCTCTATACTGACCTCTTTTCCATAAATATAACTTTGTTCTTCTACCAATACTTTATAGGCTTTGTTCAACGCTAAAATACGTGATCTTGAAGGCTCTAAGAGCAGAGAAATATCTTTATGTAACAGATCTAACATTTTTTCTTTTACCCTGCCATTACTCTCAAAAAATTTGTTTTGCACCTCATCATTTGTTTTAAATTCATTGCCGCTGTGATTCTGTTTCAAATAAAAACTGTACTCATACTGCCTGCCCTCATGTAGGTACGTAACAAGCAGTTCAGGTATGCCTGAGAGTCCTTTCTGACTCCAGTGATGCCAGCCATACATCTTTTTATTTTTTTGATCTCCCTCAAACTTCCTCACAAAAGAGAAACTTGAATCTGTTGTGACTCCCAAATATGAATGACAACCCATGCAAGACAAAGTCTCTTCGTGGGTTTGCGGTCTTAATTTTCCTGCTTTATCTTCTATAAACCCTTGGTATACCCACCCACTTTCATTATGCAGACCCTCTTCGTAGTTTCCTCTAAAGATGCTTAGCTTTGCTTCACTGCTGTCTAATGACTGTGCTTCCCATAGTTCGGAATATGCTACCCTTTTTAATTGGCCATAACTTTTCCAGCCCTGCTTTTTTGCATAACGTAGTTCTTTCATTCTTTGAGAGAGTTGCACCTCTTCTTGTTTTTCATCCCAATCCAAATATCTCACCGAATGTAAAAACTCTGTACCTTCAGGGAAAAGTCCTGGAGCCAGATGTATTTTTTTCTCTTTAAGATATATTTTTGCCAACCCTACATACGATCGTATCTTTGGAGAGATGGTATTGGCATGCGCTATCTTTCCATCTGCATTCACATCAACACCATACATGTTCTCATTAATGGTATAATCATAGACTATCTCTTTTTGTTTCACAAGCGCTTCCACAATAGCCAAATTGAGTCTATAGATCTCGTTAGAAGATCTTTTATGGGCATCTACTCTGAAACAGTTATCAAGTCGTATAAGCACATCATCTGCAGAGCCATTTGTCGGCCAGAATGTACCTAAAAAAGGGTAGTACCTAAATGCTCTCCATCCTGTATATTTCCCCTCTTCATCCCTGTCAAAACCCTCTTCATCAAAAGCATAATAACAGTCTGGTCTATAGCCTTTCCATGTTTTAGGTAAGACTTCGGCAAGGGCTATCTCACCCTTCGCATTAAAATAATTTGACTCTCTAACATACTTCATGATGCTCTTATTGTCTATCTTCGCTACTTTCTTACTTAAGTCTTTAAAAAGATTGCTATAAGGGTTTTTCATCATCTCTTTTGGAAAACTGTATGCCATTTGTAAAGCTGCATCATTTACATAGTTAGGTATCTTTCCTTTTGTATGACAGCTGTAACAGGGGTTTGAAACCAGACCTCTTGGCGTATCTTTTGTTTTGGTATAACACATAGGAGGAATGTAAGCACCTCGTGTATTGATGATCTTCTCATAAGAGATAGTATTCTCACGCTCCAATTTTTCTATAAAAACGTGTGTATCACTTTGACTCTCAGAGCCCAATAACATTACCGTAGAGAGTAGCAATAGATATCTCATCTTCATCTGCTTAATTAAAAATATCCGAAGGTAATCCATCTACATATCCGATGCTCGCTTTTAACATTTCATCACTTGCCTTTTCGAGAAGAGCAGCATTAGGTGTACTACCATCTACCCCTTCCGGGTTATCTGTAAAAGGGTGCTGTATATTGAGAAGTAAGATCCCCTTGTTGTCTACAGCCCCAGTATCCAATCCTGTCACTTCTGCACCGATGGGGAGTGATGCAATGCGTGTCAGTCTCTTTGTCTGCGTATTGTACGCCCAGGTCATGTTATTGACATGTCTTGTGGTATCTTCTGCTATCAACAAAGTATCGTGCCCTATGTATTTGATGTTGTCAGGGTTTGCAATAGCATCGGGGTGACAAGACCATGCTTCGGCATAAGGGTCATTAGCTTTCAAAGGTTTACCCACTACAAGCGCCTCCATGGCATCAGCACTATAGTTACTGTCTAAATGTAAGGTATAGACTGCACCACAGGCATTTTTGGGCAAGCGTATGTCGTTTATAGGCTCTTGCGCTTTATAGTTGTCTTCCATACTTTTAGAGATCTGGGACAGTGAGATATACAATAGATTCTTGTCAACATTATAGCTCATCCCCTCCTCTTTCCTAAACTCCATCGTGGCACCTTTGAGGGCTGCATATTTTCTGCTTTCCAAAAAGGATGCTTCTTTCTCTTTCCCCTTTTTGAGACTAAGGCACTCTATGAGGCTGTCTTCATAAATTTTAGTACCCTTCTCACAGGAGCCATTTTCATCAGGCGTATAGATGTCAAAGATATCTGTTATTTTCATTTTAGCATCTATCATTGCAGATATCTCACTGTCTTTAGCATGTCCAAGTGCTATCCAAGATACAGTGAATTTACCTCCATCTTTACTAGAGGTTTGATGAAGTTTTGCAGCATACAGCGTCCCTTCCCACTCTTTTTTAAATGCTGTAATCTTAGTATCAGACACAAATTTCCATAAGCCTTTGGCTGTACCATCATCTGTCATATATACCGTCTTTCCATCTGGCATCATTACTGCCAACTCTGGGGTGTATTTGCCTGTCACATAATGTTTAGCATACTCTGTTGAGCCATCTGCTTGTGGTTGTACTTCTACAATGTGCCCATAATGATACGGAGAAAAATATTCACCATTATAGCCATTCTCTTTATCTATCGCTACATCACCCAGATACTTCTTCATACTCTCTACATACAAACAAAAATAATTGATGTTTCCTGCAACATCATTCCCTAATCCATCTAATGCACAGTCAATATAAAAAGGGGATTTCACATCTGCATAGATGCTGTTAAGGGCATAATCTTCTTCCCCTCCTAAATGAGAACCATACATCGTTTTAGAAGAAGCACAGTTAATGATGGTCCCTCCAATACCAGAAAGATCAATGGCTTTGGTATTTATGGCTTTGAGTAAACCTTTTTCTACACTTATCTCTGTCTTATACAATGCACCAGGTCTCTCTTCCATGTGTGTAATAAGATAGTGTTTCTCTCCCACACTTATAAGTGAATTTCCATCAGGCATCGTAGAGATATCTTCTTCCCCACCTTCCATGATAGGCATGTTGTTCCTGTCAAGCATCAAGCCCAAAGTATCCTTTCCGATCTTTTCACCCATCTTTGCGAGTACTCTATAACGCAGAGGGTAAGTTTTACTCGTATTGTCCTCATACGTCACACGTAATGATGAAGAAATCCTCATCATCTTTTTCTCTTTATCATTGTGTGATATATTAAGAGGCATAAAGCTAATATCAGAAATATTTTTTTTATTTTTAGCACTATAAGTACTTAAAAACCATAAGACTATACTAAGTAAAAGCACCCCTATAACAATGAAAATATTACGCATCTTTAGTTTCCTTTTTCATACAGTGAGTTTACCATAATGTTATTAACATTTTTTAGCTAAAATGAGACAAATTTTTTGAGGAAAGCGAATGAAACATTTAACAAAACTTTCAACCATTGCTGCAGCCACTGGATTAGGTGCACTTTTGGCTACAGGTGTGACAGGGTGTACACAGCAGCAAGAACAACAGCAGGCAAAAGGTGCGTTTGTCATCATTGAAGAGACAGCCCCAGGCAAATATAAGATCGTTGATGAATTTCCCGCAGATGAAACACGTATTGTCTTAAAACAGCTTGATGGTACTGAGCGTGTCTTAACACAGGCAGAAATGGATGCACTGGTGAAAGAAGAAGCTGCCAAAATAGACAATGGCACTTCAGAGCTTACCAAAGAGAACCCGCAAGCCAGTCAAGGCATGGGCTTAGGTTCCATCATTATGTCAAGTATGGCAGGTGCGATGCTTGGCTCGTGGATAGGAAACAAACTTTTTGGGAACCAAAACTATCAGAACAACCGTAAAGCAGGATACAAATCTCCTTCTACCTACTCAAAAAGTAAAAAGAGTTTTTCTAAACCTAGAGCGAGCAGCAGCAAAAAAGGTGGATTCTTCGGTGGTAAAAAATCTTCAAGCAGATCTGGTGGATTCTTTGGTGGTTAAGCAATGTTAAGTTTACAAAAAACAACACCCCTTGACACAGACTACCTCGAATCACTTGGTTTTGTCTGGCACACTGACGCTGATGAGACTTCTTACATCTCCGACACTCTTGTTGTACTTTCAGAAGAAGAGGCAGAAGCCTACTATGAAGCGACGAACACCCTTTATGACATGTTTGTTGAAGCAGGAGAGCATGTTGTAGAAAACAACCTCTTTCATGAGATAGGCATACCATTTAACCTTGTAGAAGTCATCAAAGAGTCATGGGAAAACGATGTGCATTGGCATTTGTATGGACGTTTTGACCTCGCGGGTGGGATAGACGGCAAGCCTATTAAACTCTTGGAATTTAATGCAGATACACCGACAGCACTGTTTGAAACTGCCATTGTACAGTGGGCGATGCTTAAACAAAATGCTCTTGAAGAGTCAAGCCAGTTCAACACACTCTATGAAGCTTTGATCAATAACTTTAAGCGACTCGTTACTTTAGAAGAAGATGTATCTGCTTTTGAAGAGAATTATGACGGCTGGCACTTTCTCTTTACTTCTGTAAAAGGAAACTCAGAAGAAGAAAATACCGTCAGACTCCTGCAGCACATCGCCACAGAAGCTGGATACAACACTGAGTTTGCCTACATCGATGACATAGAGTTCTCAGCAGAGGAAGGCATATTTTACAACGATAAGAACTATGAACTGTGGTTTAAACTCATCCCCTGGGAGGACATTGCCCTTGAAGAATCAGACTTGGCAATGCTTTTGACAAACATTGTCAAAAACCAAAAAGCCATCATCTTCAACCCTGCCTACACCCTGCTTTTTCAAAGTAAAGGGATGCTCAAAATACTTTGGGACCTCTACCCGAACCATCCACTGCTTCTAGAGAGTAGTTTTGAGCCATTAGAAGGACAAAAACAGGTCAAAAAGCCAATATTTGGACGTGAGGGAGGAAATGTAAGCATCCTAGATGAAAACGCCTCAGAACTTGCATCTGTCGATGGTGACTACGGCAATCATAAAATGCTCTACCAAGCCTACACAGAATTGGCCACAGATACAAATGGTAACAGCTACCAGGCAGGTGTCTTCTACGCTTACGAAGCTTGTGGTTTAGGATTTAGAAAAGGCGGTAAGATACTTGATAACATGTCAAAGTTTGTGGGGCATATAGTCTCGTAGGGTGCGTTTAAAACGCACCCTGCGTTGTGATCTCCATAGCAGAGGCACACTCCACCTGAACGATCTCCACTTCATCTACGTCTATACGTGCGGCAGTGAGTTTGCCTCCCCATAGACATCCTGTATCTAACCCCAAGACATTCTCATCATGATAAAAGCCTAAAGTTGACCAGTGTCCAAATATGATCTTAAGGTCTATCTCTTTTCGGTTCTCACACTCAAACCAAGGTTTTAGCCCTTTTTCTCGAAGTGCATCTGTGGGGCCACCCTTTTGTTTAAAATCTAAACGGTGGTCACCATAACAGTAGCGCATTCGGGTAAATGAAGAGATTATATATTTATCAATATCAATACTGCTGGCTTTTCTATTAAACCTGTCCGAACCCTCTTTGAACATCGCTTTGAGCCATATTTCTATGGTATCTTTTTGCAGTTTCTCTTCCAATCGTTCTGCATACCGAAGTGCCATCCCCAGATCAAATTCGGGAGAGATCCCTGCATGTGCCATACAATATCCCAGTTTACAATCTACATGTAAAAACTTTTGTCCTCTAAGCCAATCTATGAGCTTTTTAGCTTCAGGTGAGTTCAATATTGGGTCTAAGGTCGGGTTGGACTTTTTGAGGCCATAATACGCTGCTATAAGGGTAATGTCATGATTGCCAAGGACTATCTCAACACTGTCACGTATACTGTAAAGATACTCCAATGTTTCAAGTGAACCTTCTCCCCGGTTTACAAGATCTCCTGCAAGCCAAAGTGTGTCATGATCAGGATTAAATTCTATCTTTCCAAGCAATTCCATGAAAGATCTATAACACCCTTGAATGTCACCTATTGCCCAAACTGCCACTGTATACCCTTTATGATGCTAACTTTTGACGGTATTGTACTACTTTTTCTCCAAAAGACATCTTTGCATAGGCTGCAGAGGGAGAAGGCAGGTAGACTGTCTCTATGTCAAGGTGTGAAAAATGGGTATGAAAGAGTACCTCAGATTTTTTACCAGTAAATGCCAGCTTTTTAATGCTTGGGTGATCTTCCAAAAAACCTGCTATATCGTTCACCTCTTCATTTTCCAAAGAGCTGTCCAGTGAATTTTCACGTGAACAGACTTTTATCATGTCCCACAAACCAAACTTCGATTCTTTCAAGAGCCATAACTTCTGGTCACGGTTGTTGACAGGATACCCCGTAACTGCTTCGAGGATTTTCCAAAACTTATTGCTGGGGTGTGCATAGTAAAAGTTATTTTCAAAAGACTTGATACTGGGGAAAGAGCCTAATATCAAGATCTCTGTGTCTTTAAAGACAATAGGCTTAAAAGGATGTGTCAACATGTTGTTTATTTACATGCCTTACGCATATTTTGAATGATCAACACCAATAAAGAGAGCGCAAATATTTTAGAATTGATCTCACTGCCCTTATGGGTGTTTAAAAATGCTGTGGATTGCGTCATCGCTTCTCCTTGCGCCTGCATCGCAATAATGTCTGGTATGTAGTACTGAGAAAAAAGCAACCCTGTAGCCAATACAAAGAATGTTGCTACTTTGGTTACTGTATCACGCTCAAATTTTTTGAACTTATACCCCTCATACAGTACTACAAAGACGATCAGTACATTGACCACATACGACAAGCGTAAAAAGCTCTCCGTCATGATCTGCCCCTCTTGAAACTGTGTCAAAAGCTCTGCACCCACATAAAGGTGTGTGTTAAAGGTGACTGAAGTCACTACTATGCCAGCATAAAGCATCATGCCAAGTACTGCTGATGTAAAAATGAGGTATGCCATAGTGATTGTTTTAAATGTTTTGTTCATTGTATTCTCCGTAGGTCGGGGTGTCCTCTCCCCAACGATTTAAATTTAATATGTAAATAATATTTTTTTCTTATGCGTATTTATGTCGGGGAGAGGACACCCCGACCTACATAAATTGAATAATAAAACCTCGGTCAAAGCCTGCCAGGTCTTTATAAAACTGTATGGATTTTACTCCAACTTCTTTAACAAATGCTTGGATGGGTTCTTTTTGGTCATACCCCATCTCACAAGCGAGCCACTTTATCTCCCTTGCTTTCACATCTAAGATGATCTGTTTGAGCAGTTCATCCCCTACTTTGCCGCCAAATAACGCTTCTTTGGGTTCATAGTCTACGACATTTGATTCTAGTAAATAGTCTTCCGCAATATAGGGAGGGTTAGAGACCACCAGTTCAACAGGCTCACTCACCTCATCCATAAGGTTTGATTTCCGTAGCTCGACTTGATCCCCTAATTGATATTTATTAATATTTAACTGTGCTATTTCAAGTGGTTTCTCACAAATATCGGTAGCAATACTCTTAAGTTCTGGAAACTTTCTTGCCAAGACAATAGAGATAGCCCCTGTTCCCACACCGATCTCAGCAATCCTAATGATCTTCTCTTTCTCTATGATCTCTGCTACCAGGTCTATGAGTATCTCTGTCTCTGGGCGAGGGATAAGTACACCCTCTTCTACCTTCAAATAGATATCATAAAAACTCGCTTCACCTACGATATACTCATAAGGTTCATGGTTTTTACGCCTCTCAATTAATTTTTCATATTCTTTAATATCTATCTCTTTATCCTCATGTAGTATAAGATAGGTACGGTCTTGTTTGAGATGATAGGTTAAGAGAAGTTCTGCTTCATATTGGGGGCGTTCACAAATTTCATGAAGCTCAGAGGTTCCCCAGAGTAGTGTTTCTTTAATGGTCATTTTTGTCCATCAAAGCAAAGATCCCATCTGTAGGCAGTCCTTCTTCTTCAACGGCTTCTTCTCCCACAATAGTGTTAGAAGCATCAAAACCTAACTCTTTCAAACGTTCAAGTACAGGCGGGTGTGTGTAGTAAAAGAAGATGACCAAAGGGTGTGATTTTGGAAATGACTTGTTTTCAGTGACCAGTTTCATAAGTGCTGATACCAGATTCTCTTTCCCACCCATTGCTGAACCGAACTCATCTGCTGCATACTCATTATGACGGCTGACATAGGACATGAATGGGGTAAAGACAAAAGAGAGCAGCGGCAGAAGCAGCATGAGCATAGCTATTTTGACGCCTGCTTCAGGTACCACACCCATTTCTATGAAGAGTGCATCCGGCAAATGCCCAAAAAGGTAAAAAGCGATGAAAAGAAGTAGCCCCATAAGCCCTATGTTTTTCCAAATATCGCCATGTGTGTAGTGTCCCAATTCATGTCCAAGTACAGCCAGAAGTTCTTTGGTAGTGAGCTTTTCTAACAGCGTGTCAAAGAGTACCACACGTTTTGACTTGCCAAGCCCACCAAAAAAGGCATTGAGACGGCTGTCGCGTTTAGAAGCATCCATCACAAAGATACCATCGTTCTTCAACCCTACTTCGTTCATCATCGCAGATATTTGCTCTTTAAGTTCACCTTCTTCTAGAGGGGAGAACTTGTTAAAGAGTGCCATGAAGGTTGGTGCCAAGACATTGGCCAGTACAGCTACAGTAAACATCGCTACAAAGCCCCAAAGCCACCACGAGTCATAGTTCTCTATGATCCATGCCAGCAGTGCAAATACAGCCCCGCCAAGTACCACAAACAACAATGTGGATTTAAGTGTATCTACTACATACATTTTAGGCGTCATTTTGTTAAAACCGAAATCTTCGTCTATCTTAAATTGTTGATAAAGTTCAAAAGGAAGCCCAATGATGTAATTTACAACGATAAAGCCAAACAAAAAGGCAACAGCCTGCAGAATGTTCCCTTCTACCTGTATGTATGATGAAAGCCAGGCAAAGCCGGCAAAAACCCACCAGATAAACACCAAGTAATCTACCAAGGTGTTGACAAGTCCAAGTTTTCCGTTGGCTACAGCATAATTCCCGGCAACAAGATACTTCTCTGCTGACATAAGCACCGGTGTTTTTCTTTTCTCTTCGTTAATGTACCCTATCTGCATCACGGAGATATAAAGCTTCATAAAGGTATACAGTGAGTAAAAGATAATAATGGTTTCTAACATAAAATTCCTTGCGTTTTACCGCAGCAACTGACTACGGTAATAATAATCAGAAAATATACCTAATCAAGCCTTAAAGCCCTCTCTATTTGCTATAATTTCGCTAGTAAACCTCAAGGATATCATCGTGGCACTCATTGACCTCTTCAACATCAAAAAACAATATGACATAAAACTTCTGCTCAATGATGTTGACTTTCATCTCAATGAGGGAGAACGTGTAACAATCGTCGGGCAAAATGGCTGTGGGAAATCAACCTTAATGAAGATCATTATGGGGGAAGAAGAACCGACAGAGGGGAAAAGGGTTGTCAACAATGCCATACATATAGAGATGCTTTCCCAGCAGCCTCATTTTGACCCGGAACTTTCAGTGCGTGAAGCCATACTCAATGAACTGACAGAACTTAAAACTGCTAAAGATGAGTATGATCTATTGAGTCAAAAAGTAGCAGAAGATTTTGAGAATGAAGAACTGCTCTCAAAACTGGAAAAAGTCTCTTCCTTTTTAGACCATCACAATGCCTGGAATTTAGATGACAAAATAGAACGTGTCATGCAGGAGTTTCACCTTAAACATTACGAACATCGTCCCGTTGTGTCACTTTCCGGAGGGGAACAGCGGCGTGTGGCTTTAGCATCACTCATACTTAAAAAGCCCGATGTCCTTTTACTTGATGAACCTACCAACCACCTTGATGTCTATATGGTGGAATTTTTAGAAGAAATATTGCTCAAAGAGAACTTTACCCTACTTTTCATCTCTCACGACAGACACTTCATCGATACCATTGCCACACGTGTGGTAGAGGTAGACAATCAGGAACTCATCTCCTATAATGGCGGCTACCTGGCTTACCTGGAACAAAAAGAAGCCCGTATGCATGCGCTTAAAAAAGGGCATGAAAACCTGCTTCGTCTACTCAAGCAAGAAGATGCGTGGTTGGCAAAAGGGGTGAAAGCCAGAGAAAAACGTAATCAG
>DQVY01000022.1 GCA_015661535.1 Sulfurovum sp.
CCCACAGTAAATGTACAGGCTCCACTT
This sequence comes from Sulfurovum sp., assembly GCA_015661535.1. Taxonomy (GTDB): domain Bacteria; phylum Campylobacterota; class Campylobacteria; order Campylobacterales; family Sulfurovaceae; genus Sulfurovum. Next base: position 28 of record DQVY01000022.1, read on the forward strand.
CTTGATTTTTGTTATGCAATGCTAGCGAGACACCAGACTCAATAGTCCCCTGCATTTGGTTTGTTAGTCTTTCTAAGATATTCATGGAATACCTCCTTCAGTAATTTAATTATGAGAGTATTATACAACCTTTAGTCACTCCTTGTCAAGTTTATTTAGTAATTTTTAGAATATTTACTTTTTTAAGCTACAAATATAACATTATTAGAGGTGCCCTACAGTTTTGTAGCTCAGGTTCACCTCTATTGCGACAACAACACCTATCGATCATAAAAAGTGCTTATCAAAAAATTTCTAAAGGTAAAAATGGTTAACCCTCTGCTGTTATACTAGATAGCATCAGAAAAAGCAACCTTTTAGTTGTTTTTTAATAAAATAATGAACTTAATACCAGGTCCATTTCAATGAAAGAAAATTATGATAAAAAAAAGTAAAAAAATTATACTTGCAGGGCTTACATCCACTATTGCCGCTGCATACCTCTTTGGATCATTTGCACAAGCAAAAGACAGCACTATAAAAAAAGTTGAACCTTCCAGTGCGAAAGAAAAATTAGAAGCCTACATTAAATTTACACAGATCCTTAATGTTATAGAGAGCCAGTATGTAGATGATATTAATACTACAGACCTGGTTGACAAAGCACTCAAGGGCCTCATGGTAAACCTTGATTCACACTCTACATTTATGGACAAAAAAGCCTACAAAGACCTTTCTGTACAAACCAAAGGTGAATTTGGCGGCTTAGGTATCTCAATAGGTATGAAAGACGGTGCACTGACCGTTATCGCTCCTATTAAAGATACACCGGCAGACAAAGCAGGTGTCAAAGCGGGTGATATTATCTTAAAGATCAATGAAGTGGCAACGATCGGTATGAATATAGATGAGTCTGTCAAATTGATGAGGGGAAAACCTAAAACTTCTTTGGTGCTTACTATTATCCGAAAAAAAGAACCTAAACCGCTTAAAATAAAGATCACCAGAGATATTATCAAAATACAATCGGTGTATGTAAAGACCATAGAAGATAAACTCCTCTATGTACTTGTGACCTCATTTGACCAGAAGGTGGTGGATGATGTAAAAAAAGCCATGAAAGAGAACAATCAGACAGAAGGACTTATCCTTGACCTTCGAAACAACCCTGGAGGTTTGCTTGACCAGGCTGTGGACCTTGTAGATCTTTTTGTTGAAGAGGGTGACATCGTAAGCCAAAAAGGTAAAGTAAGTAGTGAGAACATGAGTTACAAGGCGCATAAAAAAGGGACAGACACAACAACCCCTATCGTTGTCCTTGTAAATGGCGGTTCAGCCTCTGCATCAGAAATTGTATCTGGTGCCCTTCAAGATTTTAACCGAAGTATTGTGATAGGTGAAAAGACATTTGGGAAAGGTTCCGTACAGGTGGTAATGCCTATCAATAAAGATGAAGCGTTAAAACTTACTGTAGCACGATACTATCTTCCAAGCGGACGTACCATTCAGGCTTTAGGTGTCACACCAGACATTATTGTACACCTGGGGAAAATAGATTATATCACTGACCCTAGTCTGCTGAAAGAGCGTGACCTTAAAAAACACCTTGAAGGTGAACTTGAGAAGATCAATAAAGACACTATCAAAACAAAAGAGAACAATCTTACAGAAGATACAAATACCACCATTGCAGATGATACCATCATTACTGAAGAGCAACTCTATAAAGATGCCCAGCTTAAATCTGCTGTAGACATTTTAAAAGCCCTTATCATCACAAACAAAGGAAGAAAATAATGGTGCATGACACACTTGTAAAACAAAGCTTGATCTATGAGGGTAAAGCAAAAAAGATCTGGTCAACCAAATACCCTGACCTCTACATCTCTGAATTTAAAGATGACCTCACTGCGTTCAATGGTGAGAAAAAATCAAGTGAATCAGGCAAAGGTGCCTTAAATAATGAGATTTCTACGGAACTTTTCAAATATTTAAATGAAAAAGGTATCTCAACACACTTTGTTGAAATGATAGATCCAAACCATATGCTTCACAAAAAAGCTGAAGTCATTTACATTGAGGTCATCGTAAGAAACATTGCCACAGGTTCTCTAAGCAGAAACTTAGGCATCCAAGACAAAACAGTACTTCCTTTTACCCTTGTTGAATTTGACTATAAAAATGACGCACTGGGCGACCCAAAACTCAATGACCAGCATTGCCTTCTTCTTAACCTCGTAAAAGATGTATCTGAACTTGACTATATCAGATACATGGCAAGACGTATTAACACCATTCTTTCAGAGTTCTATGCAGAGCTAGACATTAAAGTGGTCGATTTTAAATTGGAATTTGGTCGAGACAGCAATGGAAATATCATACTCATCGATGAACTCAGTCCTGACAACTTCAGACTTTGGGATGCCAAGACAGATGAGAAACTGGATAAAGACAGATTTAGACAAGGTCTTGGTGGACTTACCCAAGCCTATAAAATGGTCCTTGACCGAATAAAAAACAGATAAAAGGAAGAACATGACAGCAGTAGTAAACGTATTTTTAAAAGAGGGTGTTCTTGACCCACAGGGAAAAGCAGCACATCACGCACTTGACTCTTTAGGCTTTGCAGGTGTTGAAGATGTACGTATTGGTAAACAGATCGTCATCAAACTAAACACAGACGATAAGGCAAAAGCAGAGGCAGAAGTGAAAGAGATGTGTGAAACACTTTTAGCAAACACTGTCATTGAAGATTACACTATAGAGATAAACTAATGAAAGTAGCTGTATTAAGATTTCCGGGGACAAACTGTGAGTTTGACACCCAATATGCCTTTGAAAAGTTAGGACATACTACTGAGCTAGTATGGCATGAACAAGAACAACTTCCTTCAGACATTGACCTGGTAGTTGTACCTGGCGGCTTCTCTTACGGAGACTATTTACGTTCTGGTTCTATCGCACGTTTTTCACCTGTGATGAAAGCAGTCACTACTTTTGCAAATGATGGGGGTAAAGTACTTGGTATTTGTAATGGTTTCCAAATTCTCACAGAAGCAGGATTGATACCCGGAGCCTTAAAACGGAACAACAACCTGCATTTCATTTCAAAACATCAAAACCTCTGTGTGATCAACAATGACAATGCATTTTTAAATAAGTGTGAAAAAGGGGAAGTCCTTAACATTCCGATTGCCCATGCAGACGGAAACTACTACATCGATGATGAAGGCTTTAAAAAACTTGAAGCAAATGACCAAATCTTACTTCGTTACAGTGATAAAAATGGTACACCTGTGGTCGTCAATGGTTCTGTAACCTCCATTGCCGGTGTATGTAATGAAAAGAAAAATGTATTTGGTCTTATGCCTCACCCCGAACGTGCGTTAGAAGCCATACTGGGAAGTGAAGATGGTATCCGTATGCTTCAGGGTTTTGACGTTTAATGAAATATTTTCGCTCTGTTTGGCTCCTTTTAGGGTTTATCATTGCCTATACCATGCAGCTAAATGCACAGAGTGAATTTAAATACAGCTATATACCAAAAACGGTGTATGAAAACCAACTTTTTCCCGTTACCATCATAGGTATTGGTGAAAAAGGTGACAGC